>PKEA01000074.1 GCA_002862805.1 Flavobacteriaceae bacterium
TTAGACATTGCGATTCCAGCCAGTTGTAACTTTGCTAAAGCCATGTCTTGATCCATAGATAAACCAAGTTCAACCGCTTTCTTGAAAAACTTTTCAGCTTGCGATAAATTGGTTTGAGAAACCATAATTCCGTTAAGGTAATTATAATAACCTTGTTGTTTTCTTATTAAAGCCGTTTCTGGATTAGATATTTTGTCTAACCATTTTTTTGCACCGTCCATGTCTTGCTTTCTTAACTTAAGAAAAGCAAGTAAAATCATTTCGTTTTTAAAGTATAATAAGATGAAAATTGAAGAAAATAATATAAGAAATATACCATTCCCTACACTTCTATCAACTATTTGATAAATACCTAAGGCAATTAATAAGCCCGCAATGATTAATTTAATATTTTTGTGAAACATAATTTGTTTTTTTAATGTGATGCAAAGGTAATAAAATCAATTAAAAATATTTTTAAAAAAGTACTTGCGAATGAAAAAAGACTTTGTATATTTGCACTCGGTTTTCAAAGGAAGGAAACTAAGAGTTATAAGAGATTTAAATATAGATTTTTAAAAATACAAGTGATGAGCAAAAGAACGTTTCAACCATCGAAAAGAAAAAGAAGAAATAAACACGGATTTATGGACAGAATGGATTCTCCAAATGGAAGAAAAGTTTTAGCTAGAAGAAGAGCTAAAGGAAGACATAAATTGACTGTTTCTTGTGAACCAAGACATAAAAAATAATGATTAGTTTTTAATCAAAATAAAGCCGTTACTTTTATTAGTAGCGGCTTTTTTTTAAACTTGTTTATAAAATTTAATAAGTTTCAGCTCTCAAAGTTTAAAATGTAAAACAAAGAGATTATTTTTGAGCATACAACTAAAACAACAACAACTACATATACAATGCCTAAAGACAATTCAATAAAATCGGTTTTAATTATAGGTTCAGGACCTATTGTAATTGGACAAGCATGCGAATTCGATTATGCTGGTTCGCAATCTGCTCGTTCTATTAGAGAAGAAGGAATTGAAGTAATTTTAATTAATTCAAATCCAGCAACCATAATGACAGACCCTTCAATGGCTGATCATGTTTATTTATTGCCATTAACTACAAAATCATTAATTCAAATATTAAAAGAACATCCACAAATTGATGCAGTTTTACCTACAATGGGTGGTCAAACAGCTTTAAACCTTTGTTTGGAAGCTGACGAAAAAGGAATTTGGGATGATTTTAATGTAAAAATGATTGGTGTTGATGTTAATGCCATTAATATTACCGAAAATAGGGATCAATTTAAAGAGCTTTTAGCGAAATTAGGCGTTGGAGCTGCACCTGCAAAAATTGCAAATTCATTTCTAAAAGGAAAAGAAATTGCACAAGAATTTGGTTTTCCATTAGTAATTCGTCCTTCATTTACACTTGGAGGAACTGGAGCAGCTTTTGTACATACTGCTGAAGAATTTGATGAAAAATTATCTTACGGTTTAGAAATGTCTCCTATTCATGAAGTACTTATTGATAAAGCACTTTTAGGTTGGAAAGAATATGAATTAGAATTACTTAGAGATAAAAACGATAACGTTGTAATTATTTGTACAATTGAAAATATGGATCCAATGGGTATTCATACTGGAGATAGTATAACGGTTGCACCAGCAATGACTTTATCTGATAAAACGTATCAAAAAATGCGTGATATGGCCATCTTGATGATGCGTGCTATTGGAAATTTTGCAGGAGGTTGTAACGTGCAGTTTGCCGTTTCACCAGATGAAAATGAAGATATCGTAGCTATTGAAATTAATCCTCGTGTATCGCGTTCATCGGCTTTAGCATCAAAGGCAACAGGTTATCCAATTGCAAAAATTGCTTCTAAATTAGCTTTAGGATATAACTTAGACGAATTGCAAAATCAAATTACAAAATCAACTTCGGCTCTTTTTGAACCCACTTTAGATTATGTAATTGTAAAAGTACCACGTTGGAACTTTGATAAATTTGAAGGTGCTGATAGAACTTTAGGACTTCAAATGAAATCAGTAGGAGAAGTTATGGGAATTGGACGTTCGTTCCAAGAAGCGCTTCATAAAGCTACACAGTCTTTAGAAATTAAACGTAACGGTTTAGGAGCTGATGGAAAAGGATATAAAAACTACGATCAAATTATTGAAAAATTAACCAATGCAAGTTGGGATAGAGTTTTCGTAATTTACGATGCGATTGCAATGGGAATTCCATTGAGTCGTATTCATGAAATTACAAAAATTGACATGTGGTTCTTAAAGCAATATGAAGAATTATTTACTTTAGAAAAAGAAATTTCAAACTACAAAGTTGACACGCTTCCTAGAGAATTATTGTTAGAAGCAAAACAAAAAGGTTACGGTGACCGACAAATAGCTCACATGATGGGGTGTTTAGAAAGTCAAGTATATAAATTAAGAGAAGAGCAAAAAATAAATAGAGTTTATAAATTAGTTGATACTTGTGCGGCTGAATTCAAAGCTCAAACACCTTATTACTATTCTACTTTTGAAGCTGAAATACAAAAAGCTGATGGAATACGATACGTTCATAACGAAAGTATTGTAACCGATAAAAAGAAAGTAATTGTTCTTGGTTCTGGACCCAATAGAATTGGACAAGGAATTGAGTTTGATTACTCTTGTGTACACGGCGTTTTAGCGGCAAAAGAGTGTGGTTACGAAACCATAATGATTAACTGTAATCCAGAAACGGTTTCTACCGATTTTGATACAGCGGATAAATTATATTTTGAGCCTGTTTTTTGGGAACATATTTACGACATCATTCGTCATGAAAAACCTGAAGGTGTAATTGTACAGCTAGGTGGACAAACTGCCTTGAAATTAGCGGAGAAACTTTCTAAATACGGAATAAAAATCCTTGGAACTTCGTTTGATGCTTTAGATTTAGCAGAAGATAGAGGACGTTTCTCGGATTTATTAACCGAATTGAATATTCCTTTTCCAAAATTTGGAATTGCAGAGAGTGCAGACGAAGCTTCGATTTTAGCCGATACTTTAGATTTTCCTTTATTAGTTAGACCTTCTTATGTGTTGGGTGGACAAGGAATGAAAATTGTAATCAACAAACAAGAACTAGAAGAACATGTAATTGATTTATTAAAATCGATTCCTGGAAATAAATTACTGTTAGATCATTATTTAGATGGTGCTATCGAAGCGGAAGCAGATGCAATTTGTGATGCAGATGGAAATGTGTACATCATAGGAATTATGGAGCATATTGAGCCTTGTGGAGTGCATTCTGGAGATAGTAATGCAACATTGCCTCCTTTTAACTTAGGAGAATTTGTAATGCAACAAATAAAAGAACACACGCATAAAATAGCAAGAGCGTTGAAAACTGTTGGATTAATCAATATTCAATTTGCGATTAAAGACGATACGGTGTATATCATTGAAGCCAATCCAAGAGCTTCTCGTACGGTTCCGTTTATTGCAAAAGCATACGGCGAACCTTATGTAAATTACGCTACAAAAGTAATGTTAGGTCATAATAAAGTAACTGATTTTACTTTTAACCCGCAGTTAAAAGGATATGCGATTAAGCAACCGGTTTTCTCTTTTAGTAAGTTTAAAAATGTAAATAAAGCGTTAGGACCGGAAATGAAATCAACTGGAGAAAGCATTTTATTTATTGATGATTTAAAAGACGACCAATTCTACGAATTGTACTCACGAAGAAAAATGTACTTAAGTAAGTAATAAATACATAAAAAAATCCCAATCGAAAGATTGGGATTTTTTTTAGGTTTCACAGCGTCCACAACAAACTGTCAAAAAGCATTTACTTTGTGTATTTAAAACCGCAATAGTTATTTTACTTTATGTTCAAATTTAAACGATTCTTTTCCGTTTGTTACAACAATTTCATAAATACCTTTTTTTAATCCTAGATTACAGTTTTCTTTTTTATTTAAAACTTCTATTATGTCAATAGGAACAGCTAGATTTATATCTTCTCCTTTCATATAAGCCAAAACCATAACCGGAAATTCCAATTGAATGTCGTTTAATGTAATGGAAACTTTTTTATTACCATTTTCAAATAACCAGTTAGGTCGATTATCTACAAAGTTTGTGCTTGGATGAAAAACGGCAATATCTGTCCATGCATCTTTACGTTCATATTTAAAGGGGTTGTATTTATTATCAATAATAATTGTTGGTTCTTTGACATCTAATGCTTTTAAAAGTGGATGATTAAATTTATAGTTACTTTTTTCACTATACATTACTTGATTAATAGTTAAGGGATTTATTCCAGTATATTCCGTTAATCTTCCCGCCATAGCTTTTTCCCAAGATTGATGAGTTCCCTCTAAGGCATGGTCAAAACCACAATGAATTAAAAACTTTTCATTTGGCTTAGAATCAATTGCTCGCTGAATGTTTTTTGCTTGTTCTATCTCTCTTTTTTTTCCATTTCCTTCTGTAAAATTCTCATAGGCAAATAAATTATATCCTATTTCTAAGGCGTCTCTAACTAAATTTCCAAACTGTGGATCTTTAATGTAATGCCCTGTTGTAAGAATTGGATATTTTCGATTCTTGAGTATTGAATCTAAATACTCTCCATTTCCTAATGCTTCTAACCCTAAATTAGTATACCCGTTATCGTAAAGTTTTTGAAGAAGCGATTTTGTAAATACTCTATGATACGAATTGTGATGTGCTTCGTTTATTATGATTACTTGATTTTTTTTAGCTTGTTCAATGATGTAATCAGATGCATTAACTTTTGTATATGTTTTATTTATTGAATCTACTTGACTTTTAGAATATTCTTTTTCACCTGCTCTCATGGCAAGGTCCCAATGAATTAAAGCATTTTTGTAATCGCCTTTGGTGGCGTATTCGGCAGCTGAAATTTGATATTTCCATGGAACAGTATCTGTAGAAACCTTGTTTTCTATTTCAGAAGAAAATTTGTATTCTGTTTTAAAATCAATTTTTTCAATTTTGTTTTTTGATGCTTTACAGGAGTTTAATAAAAGTAAAATGGATAATATGTAAAATGTTTGTTTCATAATTATTGTTAACGTGTTGCGGCTTGCTCTCAGTGGCGTTGAGCCAACACCAAGCCATTACAAATATAACAAAACATTCCATTCAGCTGCGGATTTTCCGTAGGAAAATCCGGAAGTAGCCATTGAAGCAAACCGCTGTTGTAAGTTGTTTTTTTATTTAGACTTACGCCATTCATTTAAAGACATTAGTTTATTGTTTTTTTTGTCAAAAAACTTAATTTCAAATGTATTCTCATAAATGTAGAAATTGTTTATTTTATTTTCAGATGTTTTTACTTCAACCCAATAATAGTTTTTATCATTAGTTTGTGGTGACTCTATAATGCTAGTTCCAGCCCATTTTTGATTTTCGGGTAATTCTTCCATTAGTTTGAAAATCTTATTTCTATTTTCGCTGTCTGAATCACAAATTTCAAAACTAGGATTTCCAGTAGGGAAATATATTTCATTTAACAATTTAGGATTATCTTTTTTTAGCTCATTATATCTTTCAACTGCTAATTTGTAATATGCATAATGCTTGATTTCTTTATCTTTTTTTATTTCCGTATAAACTTTAAGAGCTTCTTCTTTATTTCCAATACTTTCATAATAATTTCCAAGAGCATAATCATAAATATAATATGCTTTTCCTATGCTATCAATAAAAGATTTAGCTTTGTTAAAATCTTTTAATTTAACATAATTAGCAGCTATTGCAGTCGCAATATCGTTATGTTTATATTCGTCTTTATTTAATTCAAATAGGGATTTTTCAAACTCACTGTTTCGATAATATATTTCAGCTTTTAGATATGAAAGATGGTCTTCAATATTACTTTTAATTTGTGATTTATATTTGTTAGTTTCATTCTCATTTATTTGTGACAAACTATCAATTTTAAAGAGAACATTATTTGGCTTTTTTTTCGAATCTACATATAGTTGAATTAATAATTTTTCAAAATTTCTGATTTCTTCATCAACTTTATCCATTTCTTTGTGTAGTTCAACATGATTATCAACTTCTGATGTTGATTCAACTTTTCTTTTACAAGATAAAATTGTTAGAGTAATTATTAAAAGAAAAATTTGTTTCATAACTCTTAATTTTCAAAATTGCTTACAACTAGTTTATATGCGCTATAAACAAATACTTATAATTAATTGTATGCATTTGTTCTATTTGTAAATATAGAAAAATGTACGATTAGTTTTAGGTTATTGATATTTTTCTATTAACAATTTACCACCAAACAATAAAGAAAGATAAAAAAGTATTGTTCTGTTTTTGCCAACATAACACTGCTTGTTTTTCTTCCATACTTGTGCTCATTTGTTTTTCTATTTCGCTGAAATCTAACCAATTTTTATTTTCAGCAGGTTCCATTCCCCATTCTTTTTTGGTAGGAATGTAATAGGTTTTGTCGGGGTTATCTAACTGCATAAAAGTTTCAAAGTTTATATAATATCCTTTTATGGTTTTTTGATAAGCTGGGTTAAAATTGGCTTTGTATTCGTAAGGAATATATAAAGAAACCAACAAACACAATGCTTGAGAAATTTCGTTAATTTCAATGGTACTTACTGTTGTTTTTGTGCAAGTATGGTAGAGTAGTGGAAATTGTTTCGTTTTTAATTTGTCTAACTTCTCTTTTAAGGAGTCATTTCGGTTTGGACCTATCCAATTGTTTATTGTTTCTGAGGAAATACTTGGGTCAAATAGATAAAATTTATACGCTAACTCTACATGAAGTATTTGCTTTGTGTTCTTTTTTTGCAAGATAAAATCGATTTCACCAATGGTTTTATCTTCTTCAAGTATTTGAATGTTTTCATATAAAACTTCGTAATTGGTAGAAGATTTTATGAGTTCCGAAACAATCTTTTCTGCTAAATGTCCTAATCTAACATTGGTTGGTAATTGAAAATCTATTTCGTTTGTAAGGTGTAATTCGGCTAAATCAAAAGTTGGTAAACCTGTAATAGAAGAATCTAAGTTATTCGTTATTAATATAGATGCTATTCTTGATTTACTATTCATTTTAGTCTGTTTTCTTCAACACTTTTTCAAATGCTTTTCTTGGACTTCCTCTAAAATATACTTCACCACAATAAGTGTAACCCGCTTTTTCAAAAATAGAAATCATTGCTAAATTGTCGAAATTCGTATCCGCTTTTATGCTGTATATGTTTTTGGAAAGCGCATAATCTTCAATGCAATTGAACATTACTTTGGCAAATCCTTTTCCTAAATGTGTTGTTGCAATAGCCACTCTATGAAAAACGACAAAATCGGCATTAGTAAGCCATTTTCCTTCAATGTTGTCGTATTCGGGTTCGTCGTTAATTAAAATGGCGCAATAACCAATTACATCATTATTTTCAGTTAATACAAAACCAGCTTCTTTATGAATGTCATTTTTTAAAACATCAGGATTTGGGTAACCGTCTTGCCATTGATTGCTTCCATCTTCTTTTCTTCGTTGAATGGCACCTTGTATAATGTTCCAAATTTCAGGAAGTTCGGTGATTTTAGCTTTTCTGAAGTTTAATTTCATTTTTTAGTTATTAAATGAAGATAGTTTATTTCTTTTAAAAACAAATTATCGGATTTAAATAATTTGCTTTTAAAAGAATTATTGACTTAGTTTTTGATTTATTTTGCATAAGCACCAGAAGAGTATGTTAACTCATAACTGTGTGTGTAAACTTCAAATACAATACCGAATGGATCTTCTACATAGCACATTTGGTAAGGTTTATCATTTGGATAATAAGAGCGAATTGGCATGCGTTGTTTCCCACCAGCCGCTACAATTTTAGCAACCAATTCTTCAATATTTGGATCTTGAATGCAAAAATGAAACAAACCTGTATTGAAAGGATTGAATGCAGGAGCTTCTTTTACACCGTGAGGAAAACAAAATAGTTCTACTCCAATTCCATCTGAAGTAGATAGATGGGCAATTTCAAAAGTTTCCCATTCATTGCCAAAAACATCAATACACATTTGACCAATGGCAGTTTCAGCTTCTTTTTTAATTGTTGAGGGTTCCATAATTACATACCAACCCATTACTTCTGAGTAAAATTTTACAGCTTCTTTAATATTAGGTACGGTCAACCCAATATGAGAAAATGATTTTGGATACTGATTTTTCATAATTTCTATTTTTAATACTACAAAATTAGATTATATTTGTATTATAAGCAATAACTAACTAAATAGTAGTATAGTTACTTAAAAGAGTAAAATATTGATTATTAATAAATTAAATTTTAAATTTTGATAAAAGAAATGAATTGTCCATTGAATTATACAATGAATTTAATAGGAACAAAATGGAAACCTTTGGTTTTATTTCATTTACTAGATGGTGCTTTACGTTCTGGAATATTGCAAAAGCAAATTCCTGAAATTTCCAATAAAATGTTTACTCAAACAGTAAGAGAATTAGAAAAAGAGGGTTTAATATCTAGAAAAGTTTACCCGGTTGTTCCACCTAGAGTTGAATATAAATTAAGCGAAAGAGGAAAATCTCTAGAAAATATTTTAAGGAGTTTAGATGCTTGGGGAAAAGAAGATATTAAACATACGATATAATATTTTTTATTAACGTACTTCATTTTATAGTTAAGTACGTTAATAAAAAATAACTCATTTTTATAGGGCAATTTCAATAATTGTTTTTTTTTAGGAGAATGTCTTTTTTTTTTTCTAGTAATTGATCCTATTGGAAATCGTTATAGTCATTTATATATTGGTCAAATTTCTAATAGGTTTCATTTTTTACTATACTTTAGTTCTAAAATTCTTAAGCTAATTTTGAGAATCAATGCCTATAATGTTATTTTTAAAAATGAATGAAAATATGGTTAGTTAGTTTTTTTATAAATACTCATGTTTTCATCATAAATAGGACTTTCAATTGCTAAAAAGTCTAAAACACTGTGAAAAATATTATGTTGAGATAGTATTCCATTTTGTTTAAGTTGTCTTGTGTTATCAGAATTCCATACGATAAAAGGAATGTCTAATTGCTCTTTTGGAGCCATACTTGCAGGTATTCCATGCATATATAAGTTGTTTTCGCCTAAAGATTCGCCATGATCTGAAATATAAATCATAGAAGAATTATATTCTTTTAATTCTTTTAAATTGCCAATTAAATTGGCTAAAATATAGTCGGTATAAACAATAGTATTGTCATACGCATTTATTAACTCATTTTGTGAGCAATTTGCTAATTCAACACTTTTACATACTGGAGTGAATTTGTTAAATTCAGGCGGATATTTTTTATAATAAGTTGGTCCGTGACTAGTACTTGTGTGTAAAACAACCAGAATTTTATTTTTTTTACTTGCTAATATTTGTTCTTTTAAGCCGTTAAGTAAAATTTCATCATAATCGCACCTGTCAGTGTTACAAAGTTTCTTTAAGTCTTTTTTGTTTTGAAAATTTTCAATTTTAACCGTAGGTTCCCCCCAATTTGTAGTTCTCCAAATTACTTCTACATCATTCCTAAATAAATAATTAGGTAAAATTTCAAATAACTTACCTGTATTTTTATATTCTAAAATACACTTTACACCTGCAGTTGTATATGTTGCACAAGACTCTGCTTTATAGCTATGGACATTATTTATTTGTGAAAGTAGTGGATTGGTATTTTTTTCATATCCGTATAAAGAAAAATTTTCGCTTCTAGCTGATTCTCCGATAACAATTACAGCTATAGACTTTTTATTGTCTTTTAGAGTTGCATTTGGTAGCAAAATTTGAGCTTTATTCTTTTTGTATTTTGAATTATAAAAACTTGTTGTATTTACTACATATGACCATGGCATTGCCAAGCCACCTAAAGATTTTGAGTTTTTATCTATCCATAACCAATTTGGAGAATTTGCATAAGCAAGAGATAATAGACAAAACAAAGTTAAAAAGGCATGTGTTAAAAAGCTTTTAACTTTTACTTTTTCGGTTTTAATTTTAAAAAGTAATATACTTGGAATTATCCCTAATAAAATAATATAAACTATTAAAGTAAAAGAAAAGAAACTGCTAGATTCTTCAAAATTTGTGTTTACAACGTTACCAATCATTGTCTTGTCTATTATAACACCATATGTGTTAACAAAATACAAAGCAATTGCATTGATGTTAAAAAAGAGGACTAAAATCCATTTTCCAACATTACGAAGTAAGTATAAACCTATGTAAAACACAAGAGCATTTAAAAATATTGCCAAAACCGTTAAACTAACAAGAAGTACAATGCCATTTAAACTTTTGAGATCTATATTATTACAAACAAATTTATAAAAAGGTAAGTGGTATAAAACTAAATTAATAATACTTATTAATAGTGCAAAGTAACTTAGTTTATTTATTTTTTGTAACATAAAAGCGAATCATTAAATATAGCGTTATAACTAAAGAAGTTAAAGAAATGTAGAAAATAGGTAAATTGATGTCTGTTATTTTTTTTATAATAACTCCTCCAGATATTACTAAAGCCAACATAAAAATTGGAAGTTTGTTTTTGTCGTTAATCCAATTAAATAGTTTAAAACGATTACTAATTGCAATACCTATAATAGAAATTATAAAACCAATTGTACTTCCAATTATAACATCTAAAGGATAGTGGCGCCTACACCAACTCTAGAAAAAGTAATAATTAAACCAGCTGAAATAATAAAAAAGGACCAAATAATTTTATAACCAATTTTCTTAGGCATAAATGCAAAAAGTAATGTGGTTATAATAATAAAAGCGCAAATAGAATGCCCTGAAGGTAAAGATGTTTTCCCAGTAAGTGTTTTCCCAATTATTGTAAAACTATCATGATCAAGCATTGTAGCGGGTCTTGGAACAGCAAATAACTTTTTTAACAAAGCAGAAACAATTAATGAAATAATTGAAGATGTTAATATGGCTTCCCATAGTTTAGGCCCGTAAATGATAAAAATAGTCAAAAGCGGATAAAATATTAATCCATCTCCTAACTGTGTTAAGTTAAATTGTAAATTTGGAAATTGTGATAATTTATTGTTTAAATAAAAGAATAAATCTTTTTGAACATAAACATAGTGGTCAATAAAGCTAGAGCCATCATTGTTTATAATAAAATATAAAATCATTATAATTAAAAGTAAAATAGGAGGGATTAATAACCATAATTTTATATTATTAAAATTATTAATTACTTTATTGTTTAACGTAGTTCTGTATAATCGAGGTTAATTATCTCATTAAATTTTATTGTTTTTTATAAATACTTCTTGTTTTTAATGATAAAAAAACAATAAAATTTGAAATATATATATCATTCTTTCTGAAAATAATAATTCATAAGAGAAACAAGACAAATATAAATATTTTTTTGAGTTTTAAATATAAAAGAACTAACAGTATTGTTTATTTTAGTTTTTACTTAGTTAGAATTCTAATAAATATTATTTTAAGCTCACAATTACATTGTAGTTTTTTAGCTGGTCAATTGCTTCTTTCGATTGATGGTCGAAATTATCTTCTAATTCTTTATATCTTTTTTTATGATTTATTTTTCGAACGCAATCATAAAAACGGCGTACTTCTTCATAAGAAGTCAGTTCTAGTTTTGGAACATTTACTTTATTTCCTTGGTCATCTTTAGCAACCATTGTAAAATAACTAGAGTTACAATGTTTTATTTTTCCTGTTTGAATATTTTCAGAAATTACTCTAATACCTACAACCATTGAACTGTTTCCAACATAATTAACGGATGCTTTCAAAGTAACTAATTCACCAATTTCAACCGGGTTTAAAAAGTCTACTGTATCTACAGAAGCTGTTACACAATAAGAACCAGAATATTTTGAAGCAGCCGCAAATGCAATTTGATCCATTAATTGTAACAAATAACCACCATGAATTTTTCCGCTGAAATTAGAGTGCGAAGGCAGCATTAGTTCTGTTAAAGTAATTTTTGATGCTGAAACAGTATTCGATTTTTTTGTAATCATTATTCTCTAAAATAGGGTGAAGATTCTTTTTCTACTTTTGTAATAAAATAGCGTGTATCGCCCCACCAAAAAAATGTTCTGTAGCGTTCTACATATTCCACTTTAACAAAATTACCTTGTAGTTTTTTTAAACTATCAATAACTGTTGGATGGTTATCCATTACCGAAAATTGAAAAACTTGTGCGCCAGAAATACCTTGGCTAACTTCGCCTTCCCACGTTTTTATAAGGTATCCTTTTTTACTTATTTTTATTAATTCACCGCTTCTTACACCTTCGCTATATGGCACATAGTACACAAAAGTGAAATATAGTGTGGTAACCAAAGTTGTCAATAATAAAACATAAAGGAAAAACTTTTTCACAGGATGCATTTTCTTTTTTTCTTTTTGCTCTTTCAATTCGTTAATTTTAGTTGCTGTCGGATTCATTTTCTATAGCTCTTTTAATTATGTTTTCAGGTAAAGCTTTCTTTGCTTTTGCACCCATTTTTTTCAATTTTTCTACTCTATTTACTAAATTTCCAGATCCATCAACTAATTTGTTCATGGCGTTTCCATATTCAACTTTGGCTTCGTCCATTTTTTTGCCAATTTTAATCAAATCAGAAACAAAACCTTCAAATTTATCATACAAAGCTCCAGCTTGTCGGGCAATTTCAATGGCATTTTCTTGTTGCTTTTGGTTCGTCCACATGCTGTCAATAGTTCGTAAAGTGGCCAAAAGAGTAGAAGGTGTTACAATTACAATATTTTTTTCGAATGCTTTATTATATAAGGTATTGTCTTCATTTAAAGCCAATGCAAATGCAGGTTCAATAGGAATGAAAAGCAAAACAAAATCAGGACTTTCCATTTCGTAAATGTCTTGATAGTTTTTATCACTCAATTGGTCAACATGTCTTTTTACCGAATTTACATGTTCTTTTAAGAAAGTTGCTTTTAAATCGTCATCTTCTTCGTTTACAAATCGTTCATAAGCTGTTAAGGAAACTTTAGAATCGACCACCATTTTCTTTCCATCCGGAAGATTAATAATTACATCGGGAAGAATTCTTGAACCTTCTTCGTTGGTAAAACTTTGTTGCACTTCATATTCACGCCCTTTCTCTAAACCTGATTTTTCTAAAACACGCTCTAAAACTAATTCACCCCAATTTCCTTGCATTTTACTATCGCCTTTTAAAGCTTTTGTAAGGTTAATGGTTTCCTTGCTCATTTGTTCGTTCATTTCGCGTAATCCAAGTATTTGTTGGCGCAACGCTGCATGATAATCGATACTTTCTTTATGCGTGTCGTCTACTTTTTTCTCAAATAACTGAATTTTCTCTTGAAGCGGATTCAAGATATTTTTCATGTTTTCTTTATTCTGTTCCGTAAACTTATTGGTTTTCTCTTCGAGAATTTTATTGGCTAAATTTTCAAATTCTTTGGTGAACTTTTCTTGAAGTTGTTCTACTTCTTGTTTTTGTTCTTTATTGCGTTCTAATAAATTGTCAAAATCATTTTCTTTTTTCGCCAAATGAATTGCAAACGCTTCTTTTTCTTTTTGAACAGAATCTTTCTCTAAATTCAATTGAGCTATTACTTTTTCTAACTGGTTTTTATCCGATTGGAATTGGATTTTCAATTGTTCTATTTGACCTAATAAACCATTTACACGTTCTTCTAAACCTGATTTTTGTGATTGTGATTCTGCTTTGGAAAGCATTTTACCAATGAAAAAACCAAGAGCTAAGGCTAAAATGAAAACGGCGATTATTAAAAGTGTTTGCGACATATAAAAGTTTTGTAGTTGTAAAATTACATAATAAAATCAATTTAAGAATTGTATTTTTGTACAAAATTTAAAGCTTCATGCACCGCCATTTTTTATTACACAAACCACATAGTTATTTGAGTCAGTTTGTTAGAGAACAAAAACGAAAGAAACGATTATTGGGCGAATTATATCCGTTTCCGGAAGGAACAATGGCAATAGGTCGTTTAGATGAAGATTCAGAAGGTTTATTGTTGCTAACAACTGATGGAAAGGTAAGCGAACAAGTAAGAAGAAAAACCGTTGAAAAAGAATATTACGCTCAAGTGGACGGAATTATAACTCAAGAAGCAGTTGCTCAATTACAAAACGGAGTAGAAATAGGAATAAACGGAACAAAATATTTAACTAAAAATTGCAGTTCTAAATTAATTCCAGAATTACCAAGCTATATTGGACCAGGAAGAAGAATTAGAGATGAACGTCACGGACCAACGAGTTGGGTTTCGATAACATTGACTGAAGGAAAATTTCGTCAAGTTCGAAAAATGACTGCAGCTGTTGGTTTTCCTACGTTGCGATTAATAAGAATAAGAATTGGAAACGTTACTTTAGAAGGTTTAAATGCTGGTGATGTAGTAGAAGTTAAAGAGTTTCAATTGCAAGAACAATAACAATAACAAAAACAAGTTCAATAAGTAACTAATAATTCAAAATTCAAAATTTATTAAAGAATGCTAAACATAGTTTTAATTGAACCTGAAATACCAAATAATACAGGAAATATTGGTCGGCTTTGTGTAGGAACCGAAAGTAAACTACATTTAATTCATCCGTTTGGGTTTGAAATTACCGATAAGAATTTGAAACGTTCAGGATTAGATTATTGGGTACATTTAGATTGGAAAGAATACCAGTCTGTTGCCGAATGGAAAGCTCAAATTCCAGATTTATCTCGAGTTTTCTTAATGAGTTCACACGCAGATAAAAACTATTTAGAACAAGAATTTCAAGATGGTGATTGGTTGGTTTTTGGTAAAGAAAGTAAAGGTTTAAGTGAAGAGGTTTTAGTAGAATTTCCAAATCATTTAACGATTCCAATTTCAGAACATGTTAGAAGCTATAATTTAGCGAACTCTGTTGCATTTGTAATTGGAGAAGCAAAAAGGCAAATTGGTTTAAAAAAATAAGTCCCGCAATGCGAGACTTTATTTTATTTGAATAATTCTATAA
This sequence comes from Flavobacteriaceae bacterium, assembly GCA_002862805.1. Lineage (GTDB taxonomy): Bacteria > Bacteroidota > Bacteroidia > Flavobacteriales > Flavobacteriaceae > Flavobacterium. Next base: position 15,062 of record PKEA01000074.1, read on the forward strand.
AGAAACTTTTCATGGCTTCCCAACTTCTTTTATCCGCTTTTTCATTATAAGCAGCGCCTTTACTGTTATCAGTACTTAAGTTTTTATGTGTAAAAGCATGAACTGCGTTTGCGTAGTAATTCATTTGCCAGTCCGCTTTTGCAGTTCTCATTTCATCCTGAAAAGCACTTATCTCTTTTTGTGAAACATAAGGATCATCAGCTCCATGTAATACCAAAACTTTGGCAGCAATAGGAGTTGTAATTCTCATTTTATCTTTCCCTAAACCGCCGTGAAAAGACACAACACCTTTTACGTTTAAATTTCCCCTAGCCGCTTCAATTGCACCAGTTCCTCCAAAACAATAACCGATTACTGCAATTTCGTTTACATTTGCGCCTTGTTTTACCAATTGATCAATGGCTAACTGAATTCTTTTTTGATATTCCTCAGGATTATTTTTAAAGTAACCTGATAGTTTTGCAGCTTCTTCAGTATTTTTTGGGTTATTTATAGAACCATAAATATCTGCTACAAAAGCATGATACCCTAGCTTTGATAGTGCTTCAGCTGATTCTTTTGAATGATCATCAATTCCCATCCAAGCGGGTAAAACGATTACACCAATATTTTTAGGATTTGCCTTTTCAGCTTTGATAAAGAATCCTTCTAGTTTATCTTTTCCATCTAAATAGGAAACACTTTTAATTTGAGAGTAGCCAACAATTGTTGAAAAAAGGAGTATGATTATATTGAATTTCATGTGATTTTTATTTCAGTAAATTTAAGTATAAAAAATACAATTAGAACTAAACAAACCTTAAAGTTATACTACTTTAAATTTTCCGATTGTTTTATCAAACACAATACTTTCATTTTTAAACAACTCGTTGAAAGTATCGTTTGTAATTAAATTACAAGGTTGGTCTTGAACTAGTTTATTTTTAGTTAAGACAATCATTTCATCACTTAATTGTATTGCTAAATCAATATCATGTGTAGAATAAAGAATGGTTTTGCCTGTTTCGTGTGTTAGTTTTTGTAAAAGTTTAATTAGAGAAACTTTGTGAACCAAATCTAAATGTGTTGTAGGTTCGTCCAATATAATCAAAGCAGTATCTTGGGCAAGTGCTCGAGCAATTAACGTTTTTTGCAATTGACCGTCGCTAATTTCGTAATGCTTTTTGTGTTTGAATTCTTCAATTCCGGTTAAAGCAATAGCTTCTTCAATTTTAAATTGGTCTTCTTCAGAAAGTTTGCCTAACCAATTGGTATAAGGTTGTCTTCCTAAAGCAACAATTTCATAAACCGATAAATTGCTTGGCGGTAAAGATTCGGTTAAAACTATACTTAACTCTTGTGCTAAATCTTTAGGTAAATAGGATTTTATATTTTTGTCATTTAGAAAAACAGTTCCATCTAAAGTTGGAATAATTCCAGTGATGGTTTTTAAAAGTGTCGATTTTCCAATGCCGTTTGCACCCACTAAAGCTACTAATTTTCCTTTTTGTAATTGAATATCGCAATTTTGGATTATAGTATTGGTTTCGGATTTAGTTTTGTATCCAATTGAAAGATTTTTGGTATGTAAAACGTTTTGATTCATTTTTTTCTTTACCACATAGGTACATAGATTATTCTCAATATAAGTTATTTATAAGAAACTTTGTTTTAAACATAGTTTATTTTAAGTATTTAAAATATTCATTTACATATGTTTTTTGACCTTCTTTAAAAATGTTTTTACAATTAAAATTAATGATAATTCCTTTTGGAGCTTTTAAAAGTTTCATATATGTCAGTAATTGTGCATCATGCATTGGATGAATTTCACTAACCGATTTTAATTCAACAACTAAACAATTTTCAATAAATAAATCACATCTAAAATCAGTTTCTAACTCTTTTCCTTTGTATATAATGGGTAATTTTAATTCTGATTGATAATTAATATTCTTTGATTTTAATTCCTCAATTAAGCATTGGTGATAAATACTTTCAAGTAAACCAGCGCCTAAATGCTTGTGAACTTCAATTGCACAACCAATTACTTCATAAGTTAACTCATCTATTTGCTTTTGTGTATTCATTTAAATTTCTATGTTAAATCAAAGATTCTCTATTTACTATTTTTTTAAAAATTTTCTATGTGCCTATGTGGTAAAAGATTAACTGAAATTTCTCTTTCGAACCAATAGCCAAATAACAATTGGTGCACCAATAATAGACGTTACAGCATTTATAGGTAAGGTAATATCATAACCAGGACATTGCGCAATAATATCACAGAAAAGTAAAATAATTGCTCCAATTAATATCGTACTCCAAAATAATACAAAATGATTACTGGTTTGGAATAGTAGTTTTGCAATATGCGGAACTGCTAATCCAATAAAAGCAATAGGCCCAACAAAAGCGGTGATGCTTCCTGCTAAAATACTAGTTGCAAATATGATAATATATCTTGTTTTCTTGAAGTTAACACCTAAACTTTTTGCGTATTTTTCGCCTAATAAAAGTGCGTCTAAAGGTTTGATTACTAAAAAGCTTAAGATGATTCCAATAAATGTAATGATAAAAAGTAAAGAAACTTCATTCCAACTTAAGTTGGCTAAACTTCCTAACGACCAAAAGGTAAATTTTTGTAATTGTTCGGCAGTTGAAAAATAAGATAAAACGGAAACAACTGCACTTGTTAAGCTTCCAAACATTAATCCTACAATAAGAATAGCCATTGTGTCTTTCAATTTTTGAGAAACTGTTAAAACTGCAATTAATACTAATGCACTTCCTAATGCTGAAGCTAAAACAATTCCATAACTTGATAAGAATAGATTTGCTAAAAATGAGGGTAAAAACCCAGCTCCAAGAATCACAAATGCAACACCTAAACTTGCTCCTGAACTCAGTCCTAATACATATGGACCGGCAAGTGGATTTCTAAATAAAGTTTGCATTAACAAACCACTTATAGATAATGCCATTCCAACGAGAACTGCAGTAAAAGCTTTTGGGAGTCTAAAATTCCAAAGTATAATTTCCCAACTATCCTTTTGCATCGTATTTCCTAAAAAGCTATTGAAAATTTCTTTTACAGGAATAGAAACCGAACCCAAACTAATGTTCGTAAAAAACAGGACTACTAATACAATGATCAGAAGAATGAATAGAAAAGTATGTTTTTTTGTTTGTGGCATGCTTAAGTATTCTTCAAAAGTAGTTTATTTTAATTTTTCAAAAAAATACAATTCATAATCGGGTAAAACTTCTGGATGTAAAATTTTGACAATGTCTTTTAAAACTAAATCAGGTCGGTTAGGAGCTAATTCATAAAAAATAACTCCACCTGTTTTTCCTTTTTTTGAGCTAGAAGTATATATGTTTTTATTTTGTACCGCTTTAAAATACTTATAGTTTGCATTTGTTTTAAGAATTTCATCTAAACTTGTAAATTGCCCTGGATTAATCCAAAAATCTGCATCTTTAGCTTTGTCTAAAACAGTTTCAAACGATAAAGCTAAACTTCCAGTTCCTTTAGAATCTTTCCATAAATAGTTTCCGTTAGCATCTTTTAAAAATAAAGCAGCCCAACTATCGCCTTGAGGTAAATACCATTGATCTTCATAAATAGAACCTGCCATAACTGTAGGCTTGTTTTTTACGTTTTTTACTAATGATAAAGCTTCATTATAACTTTTTTCAATTTCAGAAAAAATAATATTTGCTTCTTCATTTTTATCATATAACGCACCAAAAAATTTAACCCATTCTGCTTTTCCTAGTGGTGTTTTTTCAGTCCAATCGGCATTAAAAATAATTTTCTGTCCGTTTTTTTCTAAATTTTTATAGGTTTTTAAGTCACCATCAACACTAAAACCTACAATAATATCTGGATTTAAATCCAATATTAATTCGGTATTTAAACTTTGGTTACTCCCAATTTCACGAATAGTTCCATTGTCAATTAAAGCTCTTGTTTTTTCAGAAGAAACATAATGCGTAGAAGGAAATCCAACAATTGTATTTTCGCTTTGAAGCATTTCAATTGATGAAATATGAGTAGTTGAGGTAACAATTATTTTTTTTACTGGAATTTGAATTTTAGTATACGAATTTAAGCTATCAGGAAGTTGAGCGTTTTCTTTGTGCAAAACATATGTGTAAACCTCTTTTGCTTCGGGATAAGCATTTTTTACTTTTAAAATGGAAAAATGATCATATTCTACAATAGAAAAACCTTCAGCATGTTGCACTAAATTAATTTCAGAAGTAATTTCTTTATTGGTTTTTGAAGCTTCTTTGCATTGTGTAAAAAGACTAAGGGAACAAATTAAAAATAAAATTTGATAAATTAAACGCATGCTTTTTTTTACAAAAGTATAGTTTTGTTTTAATATTTCATTGATTTGTAACAAATGATGCATAATGTATTTGAACGTTTTTTTAAATTTGAAATAAAAAAATGAGAGGTAATTCAAATACATTTATTTACATCATTGCAGGAATAATTTTATTGCATTTTATTGTTGGGTTTGTATGGCTTATTTATAAAATGAATAAAAAGAAATAAATTTTATTGATCTGTTAAGCTAAAAACAATTGGAATAGCATAGCTTACAACAACTGTTTTTCCTCTATGTTCTCCGGGAATGAATTGAGGTAATTTATTAATAATTCTTAAAGCTTCTACTTCAAAATCGGCCGAATATTCTTTATTTGTAGCGGTAATTTTTGTTTTTATATTGCTTATATTTCCTTCTTTTGTTATTTCAAAAAGAACTATTGCTCTTGCTGTAATTTTATTTTTTTTTGCTTCTTTTGGATACTTTAAGTGCTTTTTAATATGTTTTTGAAACTCTTCATTGAAACATGCTTTGTTTTCAGTTTCATTAGTGAATTTACAATCTGGAAAACAAGGTGTTTTTTCTAAAATAGCATAAGGCAAAACAAGATCTTCCTCTATTTCACCTACTCTTATTTCAGAAACGTCATCAACCCTAACAGGAGGTAAATCTTCTCTGTCAAGTCGTGGTTCGCTTATAATTTGTGAAAAGCTATTTAAAGCGAATAAAATTGTGAAAATTGTAAATATCTTTTTCATATCTAAAAATATATAATTTCAAATTTATAATTAAAAATTGGTATCAACTAAAATAAATGTACTTTTGCACTCGAATTTTGGTTGTTGTTTTTGATTTTTTCAAAACAACATTAAAAGGGAATTTGGTGTAAAACCAAAGCTGTACCCGCAACTGTAAGCTAATAAGCTTGTTGTTATCTACAAAACCATTGTTTGTTAAGGCAAATGAGAAGGTAAACAACAAGACGCAAGCCAGGAGACCTGCCACATTCACTGAGTAACAAACTTTCGGGAAAAAAGGTTTGAGTATGGGTAACTTCTGTGCTTTTCTTCCAAATTTTATTAAAATTATTTATCAACTAAAATGAACACTAAGTTTATTAAATGGAGTATGTGCATTGGACTTTTAACGTCAATTTCTTATGCACAAGAACAAGATTCTTTAAAGATTAATCAATTAAATGAAGTTGTAGTTTCCGACACAAAATTTGCACAAAGCAAAGAAAAATCGGGAAAAATTATTGAGAAAATTTCAGCTGAAGATTTAGCCAAAAGACCAGGACAATCGGTTGCAACTGTTTTAAGTCAGGTTGCTGGTGTAGAAATTAACGGAAATCAATCGGCTAACAGTAAAAATCAAGGTATTTACATAAGAGGAGGAAGAAACCGACAAGTAGCCATTTATATTGATGGAGTTCCTGTAAATGATGCTTCTAATATCAATTCGGAATACGATTTACGTTTGTTAAACGTGGATATGATTGAAAGTATTGAAATTTTAAAAGGAGCATCGAGTACTTTGTATGGTTCAGGTGCCGCAACAGGAGTAATTAATATTACTTTAAAAAAATCAAGTAATTCAAAACTTTCAGGAAATGCTTTTTTTGCTTTAGGAACACAAAATACTTCAGAAGATTCAAAAACAAAACCTCAAGATTTTAATCAAGGTTTTTCGGTAAACGGAACCTTAGGGAAAGTTACGTATTTAACTTCTTTAAGTAGTACTGAAACAAAAGGTTTTTCGGAAGCTTTTGGTGAGAATTATGAAGATGACACTTTTTCAAGAGTAAATGTTTTACAAAAAATTGGTTTCAAAGCAACTGATAAATTGTCGTTTGATTTCTTTGGAAATTATGATAAAATCAACAATACTTTTGATACTTCTTATGCTGGTTCAACTGTAAGTAATGATGATGTTTATAATAATGGAAATAGTGAACAATTTAGAATTGGTTTTTCTCCTAAATACAAATACAATAAAGGAGAATTGGTTTTAAATGCTTCAGCTGCAACTATTGATAGAGAGATTAATTTATTTAGTTCATGGACAAATACTGTTGATAATTATAGTTATTCATCAAGAAGTATAAATGCCGATTTATTCAATAAATATACTTTTTCAAATCAGTTTTTTGCAATTATTGGAGTGCAAACTCAATATTTCGATATGACTCAAGAAGATGCTTATACAAATATTGAAAGAGAAGGAGCTAAGTTTAATATTATTGATCCTTATGCAACAGTTGTTTATAATTCAAACTTTGGTTTGAATGTAAATGCTGGTGCAAGAATGAATAATCATAATGTATATGGAAATCATGTAGTTTATAATATTAATCCAAGTTATAATTTTTCTAATTTGCCTTTAAAAGTTTTAGCTTCATATAGTACTGCTTATATTACGCCTAGTTTGTACCAATTATTTTCAGCTTATGGAAATTTAGATTTAAAACCTGAAGAGAATTCAACAGTTGAAGCTGGTTTTGAAACCAATTTATTTTCGAAGAAATTAACTTTTAACGCGGTTGGTTTTTACAGAGAAGAAACAAATGCTTTTGGCTTTTATACTAATCCAATTACTTGGACCTCAAATTATATTAATATCGACGGAACGTATAATGCAAAAGGAGTTGAAACTTCGGTTAAATATAACTTCAACGATAAATTAACAGCTAATGCAAATTATACTTTTACCGAAGTAGAACAACCTTTAAGCCGATTAATTGCCAAACATAAAGCAAATGCAGGAGTTGATTATATGTTTAGCGAAAGAGCTTCATTTGGATTACAATATCAATTTGTAGATAAACGTAATGATGCTTTTTACAATAGTACACTTTGGGCTAATGAAAATGTATCGTTAGCTGCTTACCAATTGGTAAATGCAAACTTTAGATTAAGCGTAATTAAAAACAGATTGTCATTGTTTGGAGCAGTTAATAATATTTTAAATGAAGAGTTTCAGGAAAATATAGGTTATGCTACAAAAGGAAGAAACTACAAATTAGGATTGAATTTTCAGTTTTAAGAAAAAATAATAATTACTATTTTAAAAGAGGTTTTAGTACATTTACTAAAATCTCTTTTTTTTTTGTTTGTAACAAAATGAAAACACATTCGTCTACCTTATAAACCAACTAATAACTAATGAATCAAATTGAGTTTTTAAAAATAATAAATCCTTTTAAGGATAAAGTTTTTAGAATTGCTAAGCGTTTATTAGTGAGTTCAGAAGAAGCTGAAGATGCTACACAAGAAGTTCTTATCCGTTTATGGAATAAAAAGGAAGGTTTAGAAAAGTATAATAGCGTGGAAGCACTTGCAGTAACAATGACTAAGAATTATTGTTTAGACCAATTAAAGTCGAAACGAGCAAGTAATTTAAAGTTGGTTCACAGTAATTATTCTGATAGTCAAGCAGGAATTGATAAACAAGTAGAAGATAAAGACAGTTGGAACTGGGTAGAAAAAATAATGAATGATTTACCAGAACAACAACGATTAATAGTGCAAATGCGAGATGTAGAAGAATATGAGTTTAATGAAATTGCAGAAGCATTAGAAATGAATGAAACCGCAGTAAGAGTAGCTTTATCAAGAGCTAGAAAAATGATAAAAGAAAAATTAGTTGAAAAACATAATTATGGAATTAGCCCAAATAGAACAATTACTAAATAAGTATTTAGAAGGAAATACAAGCATTGCCGAAGAAAAAGATTTAAAAAAATATTTCTCTTCAAATAATGTGGCATCACATTTGCAACCTTATAAAGAAATGTTTGGTTATTTTAAAAATCAAGAAGAAGTACAATTTACAAAAACACTTCCATTACAACCTAGAAAACGAAACGTCGTAAAATGGATTGGAGTTGCTGCAAGTTTTGTAGTTCTTTTTGGAACAGCATTTTTTTATATGAATTCTAATAATTCTAATGAAGATTTAGGAACATATGATGATCCAGAAGTTGCATTTATTGAAACACAAAAAGCACTAGAAATGCTTTCAGAAAATGTAAATCATGGAGTAGAAAGTGTTGCATTACTAAATGAGTACAATCAATCAAAAAAAACAATTTTTAAATAAAAAAAAGATGAAAAAGTTAGTATTAAGTATCGTTTTATTTGCATTTACAAGTATAGGATTTGCACAAAATGCCTTCGATAAATTTGAAGACAAAGAAGGTGTAGCTTCGGTAATTGTTAATTCGAAAATGTTTGAATTAATGAGTAAAGTAAAAGTAGATACAAAAGATAAAGAAGCTCAACAATACATGAATTTGCTAAAAAAATTAGATAACTTAAAAGTATTTATGTCATCTAGTGCTAAAGTTTCTGCTGAGATGAAAAGTACGGTTGCGAGTTATTTAAAAACAAATCCGTTAGAAGAATTAATGCGTGTTAGCGAAGATGGTAGAAAAGTAAATATTTATGTAAAATCGGGTGCTTCAGAAAATATTGTAAAAGAATTATTAATGTTTATCGAAGATCCAATGTCTAAAGATAAACAAGCAGTTGTACTTTCATTAACCGGAAATTTTAATTTGGATGAAATCTCTGCGTTAACAGAAAAAATGAATTTACCAGGTGGAAACGAGCTTAAAAAAGCATCAAAAAAGTAAAAAAATGAAAATAATTGTAATTACAATAGTTTCTTTTTTAGCTTTAAGTTGTTCAAACAAACCAACTTTACAAAAGTACTTTGTTGAAAATACTGAAAATAAAGATTTTATTGCTTTAGATGTTTCTCCAAGTATTTTAAAAGTAGATGAAATGTCTTTAAGTGAATCTGAAGAGAAAGCTTTAGAAACTTTTGATAAAATGAATATTATTGCTTTTAAAAAAGATTCAATAAATGAAGTAAAACTTAATGATGAGGTTACTAAAGTAAAGTCAATTTTAAAAGGAGAAGAATACCAACAATTAATGAGGTTTGGCTCTTCTAAACAAGGCGCTGCAATTTATTTTATTGGCGAAGATGATGATATTGACGAATTTGTAGTATATGCAAATAATGCAACATCGGGTTTTGCACTAGTCCGAGTTTTAGGAGATAATATGAATCCAAATGATGTTATGACTTTGTTTGAGATTATGCGTAAATCAAAAGTAGATTTAGATCAACTTAAACCATTAGAAGGAATTTTAAAATAAGTTAGTTATTGAAAATAAAAAAGGCTCAAATTAAATTTTGAGCCTTTTTTTATTTTTTTAAATATTTTAATGGGAATAAAAGCATTCCAAAACATTCACCATGTTCTTTTCCTGTATGTTTATGATGCATTTTATGCGCTCTTCTTACCGCTTTAGCATATCTACTATTAGCATTTCTAAACAATTTGAAGCGTTGGTGAATAAAAATATCATGAACAAAAAAGTAGGCTAATCCATAAGCAAAAATACCAAGACCAATTGCTAAGCCAATCTCAAGAATATTATTTTTCCATAATAAGAAAAAACCAATGCTTACAATTGCATAAAAAATAAAAAACAAATCATTTCGTTCAAACCAAGAATTGTGATCTTTTTTATGATGATCAGCGTGTAAACTCCATAAAAAACCATGCATAACATATTTATGAGTAAACCAAGCCATAAATTCCATCATGGAAAAGGTAAGTATAAAAACTAATAAATGAATCCACATAATTATAAAATGTTTAGTTTAAAATTAAAATAACATTGAGCAAATAAACTTGCTTTTTGATAATCTGAAACTCTAATTCTAGTATTTTTAATTTCTGTTGAAGGCGTTTTCTTTAATTTTATTAATAATTTTTTATAGTAACGGTAAGCTGTGTAAACTCCAAAACGTGCTTCAATAGGCAAGTTTTTTATTCCAACGAAAGCTGCTTCAAAATCACTCTCAATATCTTTAATTATTTCTTGTTTTGATTTTTCATCTAATTGAGATAAATCGGTATTAGGAAAATAAGTTCGATTTAGTTCTTCAAAATCGGCTTTTAAATCTCTTAAGAAATTTACTTTTTGAAAAGCAGAACCTAAGCGCATTGCACTATCTTTAAGTTCGTTGTATTTTTTTGTATCACCTTTTACAAAAACTTGCAAACACATTAAACCTACAACATCTGCTGAACCATAAATATATTCATTATATTCATCTGTGGTATGATATTCACTCTTATAAAGATCCATTTTCATGCTTTTCATAAAAGCAGTAATCAAGCTTTTAGGAATTTTATATTTATTTACAGTATGTTGAAATGCATTTAAAATTGGGTTTAAGCTTATTTTTTGTTCCAAAGCAAAATTTAAATCTTTTTGAAATCGGTCAAATAAAAATTCCTTATCATAATCATGAAAACTATCTACAATTTCATCGGCAAAGCGAACAAAACCGTAAATATTGTATATATCTTGACGAATACTTGGTGCAAGCATTTTTACAGCTGATGAAAAAGAGGTGCTGTACATTTTAGTAACGTTTATACTACATTCGTTCGAAACTTGATCAAATAATGCTTTCATAATTAATTGTATTTTTTGATTAATTCTGCTACTAATTTTCCTGATATCAAAGATGGTGGAACTCCTGGTCCAGGGACTGTTAATTGACCTGTAAAATATAAGTTTTTTACTTTTTTACTTTTTAATTTAGGTCTTAAAAATGCAGTTTGTAATAGAGTGTTTGCCATTCCGTAAGCATTTCCTTTATAAGAATTATAGTCTTTTACAAAATCATTTACACAAAAGGACTCTTTAAATATAATATTATTTTTTACACTTTGAGTAGTTAATTTTTCAAATCGATCAATAATAATATTAAAATATTTTTCTCTTATTTCTATAGTATCTTCAATTCCTGGTGCTAATGGAATTAAAAATATTCCAGCTTCTTTGTCTTCTGGAGCTGCGTTATTGTCGGTTTTTGAAGGAAAACTTGCATAAAATAAAGGTTCTTTAGGCCATTGTGGATTATCATAAATTTCTTCTGCATGATTATCAAATGATGTGTCAAAGAATAAACTATGATGTTCTACGTTTTTAATTTTTTTATCAAAGCCAACATAAAATAATAATGATGATGGAGCAAATACTTTTGATTCCCAATATTTTTCTGAATACTGTCTGTCTTTTTTATTTAATAAAGTTTCAGAATGATGATAATCAGCACCACTTAAAACAATATCACTTTTAATATATTCACCGTTACAAATGATTCCTGTTGCAGTTCCATTTTCGGTTATTATTTTTTCAATATTTGAATTCGTTTGAATTTGAACCCCAAATTCTTTAGCTAGTTTTTCCATAGCTAGAATAACCGAATACATTCCGTTTTTAGGGTGCCAAGTTCCTAATCCAAAATCGGCAAAATTCATAAAGTTGTAAAATGAAGGTGTATCGCTTGGTTTTGCTCCTAAGAATAGCACAGGAAATTCTAGAATTTTTACTAACTTTTCATTTTTAAATCGTTTTCTTATATCTTTAGAGATAGTACTAAAAAATAAATATGCTTTTTTTGCTGTTTCTAAAGTAATTAACTCAAATATTGATTCTCCGGGTCTATACACAAGTTCTTCAATAGCAATTTTATAATTGCTTTGCGCTTCGCTCATGAACTTTCTTAATTCATTTCCACTTCCTTTTTCTTCTTTTTCAAAAGTTGCTATAATGGATTCTAAGTTATCTGAAATTGTTATGAATTCATTAATTCCAAAATAAACTTGGTATGCTGGAGAAAGTTTTAATAATTCATAATAATCTGAAGGTTTTTTATCAAAGTCGTTAAAAAAACGTTCAAAAACATCTGGCATCCAATACCATGTTGGACCTATGTCAAAGGTGAATCCCTCTTTTTTAAGTTGTCGAGCTCTTCCACCAATGGTATTATTTTTTTCATATACAGTTACTGTGTTGCCATCTTTAGCTAGATAGCAAGCTGCAGATAGTGCAGAAAATCCAGATCCTATTATTGAAATATTCTTATTCACTATTATTGTATTTGTTTTGTTAACTCTTCAATTGATTTAAAGGCGCTTATTTTTTTAGGTAGTTTACTTGTGTTAATATATTGTGTCATTCTACCAATTAAAAAAAGCTCATTATTATTATCTGTTAGAATTTCTTTTTCAAAATCTAATATATATTGATCAATATTTTCTTGTAATGGTTCTACGGTTAAATAACTAACAAAAGTGATGTTGTTAAAAAATGTAGTAATGTCTTTTAAACTCTCTACAGGTACATTTTCACCTAGATAGATACATCTATAACCTTGAAGAAGTATTTCATAATTTAAATACATTAAACCAATTTCATGTATTTCATTCATAGGTAAGTACAAAACAAAAACTTTATCGTTCTTTGTTGGTTCTAATATTTGAACTTTTTCTGTATTTACTTGGATTTTTTGTCTTAATAAATTACTAATAAAATGTTCATGTGCTGGAGATATAGTTTTGGTTTGCCAAAGTAGACCTATTTCGTTCATTAATGGAATAAATACCTCAAAAAAAACTTCCCTGAAACTTTTTTCAGATAATAAAGCATCATACGTTTTAAAAAATAAAGGTTGATCAAAATTCATCATTGCCATTTTAAATGAATTTATGGCATGATTTTTTGCAGTTTTTTCGGTAGTAATTTTTTTTACTAATTCTGGAATTTCATTTTCATCTAATTTAGAAATTTTAGAAATTTTATATCCATAATCATGTAAAAGAACAATGTTTAGTAATTTTTGTAAATTATTAATGTCATAATATCTAATGTTAGAATCAGTACGCATTGGTTCAAGAGCATTGTATCTTTTCTCCCATATTCTAATTGTGTGAGCTTTTATACCTGAAAGGTTTTCTAAATCTTTTATGCTGAATATATTTTTAACATTGTTCATCTTTTCTGTAAATTTGTTAAACAAAAGTAAATAATTTTATTTTAAAACGATTGTTTTTTTGAAATTAATTTTGTTTTAAAACTATTGTTATCCTTTTTTAACTTTATTTTTGTTTAGTTATGACTTATGATTATACTTTTTCAGGATTAGGTTTGTCTACTATTTTAGTTTTAAACGAAATGTTTGAAAATAACTTATTAGAAGGTAAACGTATTTTAATTATTGAACCAAATGAATTAGCTAAAGATGAAAAAACATGGTGTTATTGGGAAGGTGATATAGGGAAATTTGATAATTATATAAATGCAAAGTGGAATAGTGCGCTATTTAAAAATGAAAATAACTCTATTAATTGCCTGAATGAAAGATTAGTTTATAAACAAATTTCATCAACTCAATTTATTGAAAACTTGTTTAATAAGCTAGTTTTAAATGTTAGTTTAACCTTAAAAAAAGAAACGTTTGTCTCGTTTAAATCTAACGATTTGGAAGTTGAAATTGTAACGGATAAGAATTCATATAATTCAGAATATTTCTTTTCTAGTGTTTTGGTAAATAGTAACTATAAATCAAGTTTAAAATATCCCTTGTTGAATCAGCATTTTATTGGTTGGTTTGTAGAAACTAAAGATCCTTTTTTCGATCCTGAAAAAGCTACTTTCATGGATTTTAGCGTTAATCAAAAACAAAACACTCGTTTTATGTATGTTTTGCCTTTTTCAAAAAATAAAGCATTGATTGAATATACTTTGTTTTCTAAAGATTTATTAGCAGAAGAAGAGTACGAACATGAAATTGAATTATACATGAGTAAAATGGGAATAACGGATTATTCTATATTAAAAAAAGAACAAGGAAATATTCCTATGACAGTTTTTCCTTTTTGGAAAAATAATGAAAAAAGAGTTTTGTTTATTGGAACTGCTGGTGGCTGGACAAAAGCAAGTACAGGTTATACTTTTCAAAATTCAGTCAAAAAAGCAGAAGAAGTGGTTTCTTTTTTAAAGAAAGGAAATGTAGATTTTAAGAATTTCCATAAATGGAACAAGTTTACTTTCTACGATTCCTTGTTTGTAGATGTTTTATACACCAATAATAGTTTAGGTAAAGAAATATTTTCTAGTATGTTTACGAAAGTAAATCCGAATTTAATTTTAAAATTTTTAGATGAAAAGACAAACTTATATGAAGATTTTAAAATTATTTTAGCTTGTCCTAAATTACCTTTTTTAAAGGCTTTGTTTAAAAAGATAATAAAATAAGTGACCATGGAGGGAACTAACCCCGTGTATTTTAACGGAAACGAACGGAACTATATGAATCTGTAAAGTATTGATTTTATTAGTTTTATTGGATTTTAATAATTTTTTGGTTCTATTTTATTTATAGAAATTCACTTTATGTTTAGTAAATGTTTAGTAGATTATTTTTATATTTGATTAATCAAAAATAAATCAAATGGCGACTTTAAAATTTATATTACAAAGTAAAGGTGAAAATTCAAATATATATGCTCGTTATTCTTTAGGGCGAGGAAAACTATTTTTTAGAAAGACAGGCTTTGTAATTGATTATAAAGACTGGAACGAAAAAAAAGGACAAGCTATACAGCGAAATGATACTTTAAAAAATATAAATTCTAAATTAGATAAATTAGCAGTTTTTATTAATGATGCTTTTAATGCTTCTGTAAGCGGTGGAATAATTATAACAGGTGAGTGGTTACAGCTTCAAATAGATGTTTATAATAACAAAATTCAAGTTGTTGAATTAGATGTTTTGACAAATTATATTCAAAAGTATATTGACGATGCGCCTTATAAGCAAAATCAAAAGAAAGAACTTGGATTAAGTGCTGGAAGAATTTCAAACATTAAGCTTTTTAAGAGTACCATTTCACGCTATCAAGAAGAAAAATTTGGAGGTAAAAGCATTTTGATTAAAAATATTGATTTAAAATTTATTGAAGAATATAAATTTTGGCTATTTAGTAAAGGTTATTCAACAAACTATGTAGGTAAAAATATTGCTAATATTAGAACAATTTGTCTTGATGCTTCAAGAAACGATATTGAAACTTCATCGCAAATAAAAAATATTAAAGGACTTTCTGAAAGTAAACCACCTGAACAAATTGTTTACTTAAGTGAAGAGGAACAGGAACAGATTAAAAATACAGAATTAAAGCGTGAAGCGTTAAAAAATGCAAGAAAATGGCTTTTATTAGGTTGCCTAATTGGGCAACGAGGCGGAGATTTACTTAGTATTACAGATAAAAATGTAAAAGATATTAACGGAATTAAAATAATTGAATTAAAACAGAAAAAAACGGGTAAACTAGTTGCAATCCCTTTACTTCCCGAAGCACTTGAATTATTAGAATGCGGTTTCCCTTATAAAATTTCATTAACTAAATTTAATGAATATTTGAAAGATGTTTGTGAAGAGGCTGGTATAATTAAACCTACAATTGGGCGTAAAAAAGAAAATAATAATTCACCAACTATAAAAAAAGAGTTTAAAAAGTATGAATTGATAAGCTCACACGTTTGCAGGCGATCTTTTGCTACAAATTTTTATGGACGTATTCCAACACCTATTTTAATGAATATTACAGCCCATGGAACAGAAAAAGTATTTCTTAAATATATTGGTAAAACCACATACGATAATGCGTATCAAATGTTGGAATATTTTAGTAAATTAGCTCCTAGAGCTAAGAAAGCACAAATGGAAGTAATACATAATACAGGTACCGAGTAAAATTTAATTAAATGACAGGTTTAGATGTTTTTAAGACAAAAGTAGAGGAACTTTTGAAATTCCACTTTTCAGTAAGTTATTTTTTTCATATTCTTAATTCGAAAGAAGCTGGTGATTTGGGATATGCCTTATACGCTAATGAAGAAAGATATCATGAGAGAGTAAACAAGTTATTCATTTTAAAAGATGAAAATAGCCCAGAACTAGAAGGTGATATAGTTAAGGTTTTAAGTTTATTTAATAAGGAATTTCTTGATTTATATAAGCTAAGTCATAAAAATAATTTTTTTTACATTTTTTGTAGTAGTGAAGTCTACAAAGCTAATTTTGAAAATTATTATTTGTCTTATAAAGAAGAAAGAGTAGATGTTAATTTAATAGAATTTATTGTTAGACAATTAACTATGTTAACCCGTGATTTCTTTGTAATCAAAGATCAGGAATACCTGAATACAGAAAATAATAGTTTAGTCAAGCTCACCTACGAAAAAAAAATAGCTTTTTTAAAGGATAAAGCTAAAGGGTTGGGTTATATTATTTTGCAAACTGATGAAGAAACAAGTTTAAACAAACCTTATTACTTTACTTATTACAAGATTGATGCTAAAATCGAAGATTTGCCTAATTTAACCGTTTTGCCTAGTAAGGATAACTCGCAGCCAAAAACCAATAATTTTGACCCGAATCACTTTAATGAAAGAAGTTATGATTTGTTCCTTTATTTAGTAGAGAATTACTTAAAAGATGGAAAAATTAAATATCTTAATATTTACGAATATATGAGAAAGGAAATTGATAAAGAAAATTTCATGTTTAGATTTACACAAAAAACATACACAAAATTTATTTTATCAAAATATGGTATTGAATTAAAAAAATTCAAGGTTGCAGATTTCCTTTATAAAGATGAAGAAAAAAGTGTTTTACGTTCACATGAACAGCGATTTAACGGTCGATAATTCAAATTAATTCATTATACCTAATTTATACCTAATTTATACCTAATTTATACCTAATTGACCCCTTTTTTTAGCCACTAATGCGCGGGTATTATTGTACTTCACTTTAATACGAAGTATATGAATACTCAAATTTATTTAAACGGAATTACTCTTAAACAATTAGCAGAAGAGTTAAAACCTTTGTTGGTAGACTTAATACCAGCAAAAAAAGAAGAAATCGAACTCGAATCCGAATTTGTTACACGAGAGGAAGTTTGTAAAATGCTTTCGTTCAACAAAACAAGTCTTTGGAAGCACACTAAAAGTGGTCGACTAAAATCCTATGGTATAGGAAATCGTGTTTTGTACAAACGTTCCGAAGTTCTTGAAGCAGTAAAACCTATTAATCATTAATATTATGAATAATAGTAATCTACAAAACTCACAGTTAAGTGATGTTATTGAAAACGCAATGAAAAGCGAAGTATTTTCTCAAATTAATCCTTTTCCAATTGACGCATTTCCTTTACTTTTTAAAGACCTAATTTTGGATTTGCAAAAGTCTTTAAATTACTCTCACGACTACACAGGTACTGCAATTTTAACAGCAATAGCAACAGCAATTGGAACAACTGTAAAGGTTAAGGTTAAGAGTAATTGGTTTGAATATGGTTCGCTTTATTCTTGTATTTTGGGAAATGCAGGAGCAAATAAAAGCCATCCAATTAGTACAGTATTCGGTGTTATAAAAGATATTGATAAAGCAAATCACGATTTATACGCAGAAAAATATCAAGAATATTTGGCTTACCAAAAACTCAACAAAAAAGAAAAGGTAAATGCAACATTTGTATCGTTACCAATACTAACAAAAAGCATATTGACAAATTTTACTCCTGAAGTTTTAAACAAAAGGCTTAACGAGAATTTGAGAGGTTGCACGGTTTTTAGTGATGAATTGGCAACCTTTTTTGATGGAATGAATAACTACTCGAAAGGCGACCAAATAAGTGTATATCTTTCGTTTTGGAGTAATCAATCAACTACGATAGATAGAATAGGCGAACCTATTCCATTATTTATAAAAAATCCCTATTTGTGTATTATTGGAGGGTTGCAACCTAGAATGTTAAGCAAAGCATTTCCAGTCCACAAATTAAATAATGGTTTTTTTCAAAGATTTTTATTTGCTTTTCCTGAATCTACTTTTAAACAGCCTATAAACGACAATGAAAGTGATGAAATTATTTTTGATGAGTATAAGGAATTTATTAAAAATTACTTTGAAAAAACAAACGTTAAAGAATTTAACGGTAATATTGAAAGCAGAATTTTAAAATGGACTCCAGATGCAAAAGCTTTTTTTTATCAATGGCAATCAGAGAATTGTGATTTAGTCAATGAGTATCAGAACAACATTAAAGGCGAAATAGTATCAAAGTATGATAGTCATTTTATTCGATTGTCTTTATTGCTTCAAATGATGGAAGATCCAGATAGCGAATATATTGGGATTAGAGCAGTACAAGGTGCAAAAAAATTGTGTGTTTATTATATGAATTGTGCTTTCAAAGTTTTAGCAATTATACAAAATCCTATGGAATATTTGGAAACA
Source organism: Flavobacteriaceae bacterium (assembly GCA_002862805.1). Taxonomy (GTDB): domain Bacteria; phylum Bacteroidota; class Bacteroidia; order Flavobacteriales; family Flavobacteriaceae; genus Flavobacterium. Next base: position 33,574 of record PKEA01000074.1, read on the forward strand.
TTGCCAGAAAATAAAAAAGCATTTTACAAAGACATACAACATAAATTTTCAACCGCCGAAGCTGTAGCGCAGGGATTGAGATATGATTTTCAAGAAAGAAGAGTTAAAGAATTTTTAAATGATACTATTTTGTTTAAAAAGGTAAAACATGGAATCTATGAAAAAACACTTAAATCTTAAAAAAAATATAAGCCTAACTATAAATGCACTTTGCACTTTCGACACTTTCGACATTTTAAAAGTGCTGAAAGTGTCGAAAGTGCATAATGCAATTCAAAAAAAGATAAAACAATGGAAATATATAAATTCGATACTAACAGAAAAAATGCTAAATTTTGCCCTTGTGGAAAAGATAATAAAAACGGCAAATTTGTGCCATTTAAAGAATTTGAAAATTTCGGATATTGTCACAGTTGCACCACTTCATTTCTTCCTAATGATGATGCGATTATTAAGCCTTACGAGCCTTTTGTAAAGCCTAAGTCTTCATTTCACGATTATGAACTTGTTAGCCAAAGTGGTAGAAACTACAAACAAAATAATTTTGTACAATTCTTAAAAAGCTTGTTTACTGAGGAAGAAGTTAAAAATGCAGTGTTGAAATATTTAATAGGCACTTCAAAATATTGGGAAGGCGCAACTATTTTTTGGCAAATTGATAATGCTCAAAAAGTAAGGCATGGAAAAGTAATGCTGTACAATCGTGAAACATGTAAAAGGGTTAAAAAAGCTGATGGGAAGGCTTATATAAGTAGCGTTAGAAGTATTTTAAAACTTAAAAATTTTAATTTAAACCAATGTTTATTTGGATTGCAATTAATTAACGAAACTAATCAAAAAACAATTGCAGTGGTTGAAAGTGAAAAAACTTGTGTTATCATGAGTATTTTTAAACCTGAATATACTTGGTTGGCTACTGGAATGAAAGGAGGCTTCAAATATGAAACATTAAAACCAATTAAGGACTATAAAATTATTGCGTTCCCAGATAAAAGTGAATATGCTGATTGGTTGAATAAAGCTACAGAATTAAATGCGTTAGGTTTTACAATTCATGTAAATGAATGGTTAGAGCTTTCTAATTATGCTGATGGAACCGATTTAGCGGACGTTTATATAGACGAAGTTAAAAACGGGTTATCTAATCAGAAAAACGTTTTAACGGACTATACAAGTACTGAAAAGACAGTTCACAGAATGGAGCAATTGAAACCTGAAATAAGATTACTAATTGAAACGTTTGAATTAACGGATAGCTATGGAAATAAAATTAGGAAAATAATTTAGAACCAACAAACCATAAAAGTGGTTGCAACCACTTTTTTAAACTACTGCATACACTGAATTCATTAGGTTTTTCAGTGTATTGCTTTGTTAAAACTAGTTGCAACCAAAATTTTTGATTAAAAATTAGTTGTAATACAGCAGATGTTTTTAAAATTAAATTTACACTTTTACAATTATAGTCATGAACCAATGATTAAAGACATTGGTAACATAAGATATTTATAAACTACACGTTTCAATTTGCACCCATAAAGCCATATAAATCAGTTTTTTAAAAATAAAATAAAATAAAATAAAATAAAATATCTTTTACTCTAAATTTGGTTACCCTCCTTGCCCTATAATTAATTGCATTATTTTACAGTATTTTTCTTCCTTTTACGGTTTTCCACATTTTTATATCATTACCTTTTTTATATATTTACAGTCAATAGGGTTTGCTATATAAAATAGTCCTTTTTGGAAAAATAATAATTATTGAAAGATAGCTATCACTAATATTGCCTTTGAAATATTTATTAATTATGGGAACATAAATAATATATGATGGTATTAGGTAAAAATAAGGTATTGATATAAAAATGAGAGAATTAAAATTTATTGATCTATTTGCTGGATTAGGTGGTTTTCACCTGGCCTTACAAGATTTAGGTCATTCATGTGTTTTTGCAAGTGAATTAAATAGTGAGCTAAGAGTTTTATATGAAAAAAATCACAATACTAAAATTGAAGGTGATATTAATTTAGTTGATGTAAATCTCATTCCAAGTCATGATATACTTTGTGCTGGTTTTCCATGTCAACCATTTTCAAAAGCAGGTTCTCGATTAGGTTTAGAAGATCCAAGAAATGGAAATTTATTTTATAAAATAGTAGAAATATTAAATCGTCATAAGCCAGAATTTGTGTTTTTAGAAAATGTTGCAAATCTAAAAGGACATGATGATGGTAATACTTGGAAGGTAATTTATGATGAATTATCAAAATTATATGATGTAAATGAAGCAACTTTATCACCACATCATTTTGGAATTCCGCAGCATCGTTCCAGATTTTATATAGTTGGTCGTCTAAGAGAAAAAGGAGGTTTGCAAGACTTTACATTTCCTGCGAAAGAAGAAAGAGAAGATATAAGTATTCATGATATTGTTATTCCAGAGGATAATGACTTTATGACATTCAAAGAAACTACAAAAAATCATTTAACGATTTGGCAAGAATTTTTAAATAATTTAAAACCTGAAGAAGTACCTAGATTCCCAATTTGGGCAATGGAATTTGGCGCAGATTACCCTTTTGAGGGAAAAGCACCTATAAAACTAGACGCTAAAGATTTAAAAAATAAAAGAGGGTCTTTTGGGACTTTAATAAAAGGAAACTCTTTTGACGATATGCTAAAATGCTTGCCAACTTATGCTCAGGATGGTTTAAAAATAAATCAATCAGAGTTTCCTGTTTGGAAAAAGTATTATATCCGAGCAAATAGAGCGTTTTACAAAAAACATAAAGAGTGGTTGGATAATTGGATTCCAAAAATATTAGAATTTGAGAATAGTCATCAAAAGTTTGAATGGAATTGTGGTGATAAAGGACCTCTAACTATCAATGACAAAATTGTACAATTCAGGCCATCAGGAATAAGAGTTAAGCAACCAACATATTCACCAGCTTTAGTCTTAACAACAACTCAAATTCCTATTTTTCCCTGGTTAGGTAGATATATGACTAGAAAGGAAGCTGCTAAATTACAATGTATGGAAGATTTAAATGAACTGCCACCTACAGTTGCAAAAGCATTTAGAGCTCTTGGGAATGCAGTTAATGTAGGTGTTGTGAAAAAAATAGCTATTAACTTGATTAGAGAGTATGAATAATATAGAAAATGTATCAATAAAAATCCAAACAGGAGTATATGGTCAATTCCGTAATTTAAATAATACTCCTTGGTATGCTTTAGGAGAATATGTAGATAATGCTGTCCAAAGTTTTGAAAATAATAAATCAAGATTATTTGAAGCTAATGATAATAATTATCAGTTTGAAGTTAGGATCAATATTGACAAAGAAAATGATATTATTGAAATTTATGATAATGCAGCAGGAATTGATATAGATAATTTTCAAAGGGCTTTTGAACCAGCTAACATTCCTATTGATAATACTGGTTTACATGAATTTGGCATGGGTATGAAAACCGCTTCAATTTGGTTAGCTGATTTCTGGTCGGTAAGAACAGCAGCAATTGATGAAGATGAAGAAAGGTTGGTTGAATTTGACTTAAAAAAAGTATTAGCGGAAGAAAAAGAATTACTAGAAGTTGAAAATGTAAAGAAAGATATGACAACCCATTTCACTCTTTTGACATTAACACAGCTTTCAAAAAATGCACCTTCTAATCATCAGATTGATAAAATAAAAAGACATTTATTAAGTATCTACAGGAAGTTTATTCGAAAAGGGGATATGAAACTTTTTATTAATAATGAAGAGTTAATTTATGAAGAACCTGAGGTTTTAAATGCTCCTTTTTATAACAATCCAAATGATGAGCCAATTGAATGGAAAAAAGAAATAAACTTTTCTTCTGGTAAATATAAGGCAAATGGTTTTATTGCTTTACTTAGTACAATGAGCACGAATAAGGTTAATGGCATTTCTCTTTTTAGACGTGGTAGGGTTATTGAAGGAAGTCATGATGAAAAATATAGGCCTAAAGCACTTTGTGGTCAAGTAGGTTCTCCAAGATATAAAAGAATTTTTGGTGAATTAGAATTAGAAGGTTTTGCAGTTAGCTTTAATAAAGGAAGTTTCCAAGAACAAGATGATTTAGAAGCCTTAATGGAAGCGCTAAAAGCAGAAATTTCAAGTAAAGATTTTGACTTATATAATCAAGCTGAAAAATATATAAAGCCAAAATCAGTTGAAGACAATAAAATTGTAGGAAAAAATATTGTAAACACTTTAAAGAAAACTTCTGATCGAGAAAATCTTAAAACTCAGTTAGACAATTCAATAAAACAAATTGAGAACAAAGATTTAGAGGCTAACAATGAAATATTTTATAAAAAAGCCGAAACAATTGATTCGCATGAAGATATTATTGAACTCAAAGGTGAAAAATATAAACTTATACTTGAATTAATCACAGAACCAAAAATTTCCGACTTGTACTCAATAAGAACTATTGAAGATGAGTTGTTTACGGAAAAAATTATATATAAAATAAATCTAGCCCATCCATTTTTTACAAGATTTGAAAAATTAAAAAAGGAAGAAGACTATCAACCAATATTACTCATTATTAGGTCTCTTGTACTAGCAGAAATAATTGCACCTTCACAAGGAACTAAGGCTGCGGGTAATGTTAGATTAAATTTTAATTCATTTATTAAAAACCTTTAGAACATGTCAGAAGAAATTATAATAATCAATAATAGTGAAGCTAAATTTAATGTGGTTAAAGGTCCAAGAACTATTGATCTACTAGATAGATTAACACAATTAGATAGTGAGGAAAAAGACACGTTATTGAATGAATCAGAAAGTATATTAACTAATTGTATTAATCCTATAGATACAATTGGAAGTACAACTGGAATCGCTGTTGGATATGTTCAAAGCGGTAAAACAATGTCATTTACAACGCTAACAGCTTTGGCAATTGACAATGGTTTTCGAATTATAATTTATTTTGCAGGTATTAAAATTAATTTATTAGAACAAACTACAAATCGCTTAAAGAAAGACCTTTTAACAGATTCTAGTAATAGTAGGTTTTTTAAAGTATATCCAAGTCCAACGATTAAAGATAATGTTCATTTAAAAATCAAAAGTGCATTATTATTGAATCATAAACCTGCAATATTAATTACAGTTTTAAAACACTATAAGCATATTTCAGAGTTAACTAAAATCTTCGAAACTTTTGAGGTAAAAGGAGCACTTGGAAATAATGGAGTAATGATTATTGATGATGAGGCTGACCAAGCAAGTTTAAATACATATGGTAGAAAAAATAGTAAAAGCGAAGATTGGGAGGAAGATGAGTTTAGTTCAACCTATTCAAGTATTTTAAATTTAAGAGCAGCTATTCCAAATCATTCTTACATTCAATATACAGCTACTCCACAAGGTCCGTTACTGATTAACATCATGGATTTGCTTTCACCTAAATTTCATAAGGTGTTAACACCAGGTAAATCATACACTGGAGGTAAAACTTTTTTTATAGAAAACACAGATTTAATTATTACCATTCCAGAGAATGAAGTGTATCATCATAAAAAAAATCAACTCACTGAATGTCCACAAAGTTTGATAAATGCTTTTCAAGTTTTCTTGTGTGGTGTAGCAATTACGGTTAATATTCAAGGGAAGGAAAAATTTTTATCAATGTTAGTGCATGCTGACAGTCTAAAGGATGTTAGTAGGCAATTTTATGATTGGGTAAAAATGCTCAAAGACAGTTGGGAGGATCGTCTACAATTACCTGATGGTGATCCAAGTAAAAAAGAACTAATAGAACAATTTAAAGATAATTATGCAGAAGCTGTTCGAAGAATTGAAAATCCACCTGCTTTTAATGAAGTAATAGTTGAAGTTTTGCAAGTTATACTTGATACAAACATTGAAATAGTTATTGCAGGTTCAAAAGAGATTGATTGGAGTAATGCTTCTGCTCACATTTTAGTAGGTGCAGATATGTTAAATCGAGGGTATACAGTTGAAGGTTTAATGGTTTCTTACATGCCTAGATATAGCTTAGGTAAGTCAAATGCAGATACAATCCAGCAGCGTTGTCGTTTCTTTGGATATAAAAAGAACTTCATTGATAGCTGTAGAGTTTTTCTTCCTAATGAATCAATACTAGAATATAGAGAGTATGTTGAACATGAAGAGATTTTCAGAACAAATTTAAAGGAACATTCATTAGAAGAATATGAGCAACTTTTAATTTTAAGTGGAAATGTAAATCCTACTAGAAACAATATCTTATCTGTTGACTTGATAAAACATAAGCTAAGTGGATGGAGACAACTTAATGCTTTACAGTATCTTGATGAAAATATTATTTTTATAGAAGATTTTATCGCCAATAATACTTTTATAAACTTTGAGGATTTTGGTACACCAGACAGGCGTCATAGGTACATCAAAATAGAAGTAAACAAAGCAATTGAATTTTTTAAAAATTTCAAAATTGCTAATATGCCGGATGCTCTTCGTAAATCATCCACGATTCAATATCTTAGATATTTAGCTGATATAAAAGAAGTAAGTCATGTTTACATATTTGAAATGGCTTTTGAAGTAACTGGAGGTCGTAAAAGAAGTTTAGTGTCTGATGGTGATAAATTTAAAATAAATAACATTTTCTCAGGTCGTGCTCTATCAGGTAGTGACAAATATCCAGGCGACAAGGGTATAAAGTTTGATGATTCAATTTGTATTCAAATTCATAGAGTAAGATTGAAACATGATTCAATGCAATGGGATAATAAACTGGTATATACATTTGGTATTTATTATCCTGAAGATTTTTCCCATTCATTTGTTGGTATTAATAAATAACTCTATGCAGTCAATTTTTAAAATATTTTCTAATTTAAAGAGTGAGATACCTGAAGATAAAGATGGTTTTTCAATTGCTAGTTTACCTAGAATTAAAAGCCATAAAATTGGTTTATCAAAAGAAGGTTTACCATTATTTTTTATTAAATGCGAGGAAGTCTCAACTGAAAAAGTTTTAGATTATAATTTAGAATCTATTTCAATACGTTTTAATCAAAAATGTAAATTAAAAGCTAAAGACAAAAAAAATACTGAAGGTAATTATACTATAATTGCTCTCAAGACAGATTCTGTTGACTTACAAGAATATTTTTTAAATATAATATACTTTGTTGTTTTAAAATTACCTGAAATTGCAAAGTTAAAAGAACTTAAAATTGAGTTAGAAAATTTAATTATTCTGTTTACCAAATTTTCAAAATTGCCAACAAAGTCTATCCAAGGTCTTTGGGCTGAAATATTGGTTATTGAACAATCACATAATCCAGAATATTTAATAAAATCCTGGCACGTTTCTCCAAAAGATAAATTTGATTTTAATGATGGGATAGATAAGATTGAAGTCAAAAGTACAGCTAAGAGTAAAAGAATTCATAGTTTTTCTACGGAACAGTTAAACCCTAATGAAAACTCAAAACTAATTATTGCTTCAGTATTTGCAGTAGAAACAGGTAAGGGTAAATCAATATTTGATTTAGTAAAATCAATTGCTGATAAAATAGAAAATAATGATGTTATAAACAGAATTAATGAAGTAATTATCGATACTTTAGGCAGTGACTTTGAGAAATCATTTGAACATTTTTTTGATTATCAATTGGCAATAGACACAGTCGCTTTTTTTGAAAGTGAAACAGTACCTAAAATTGATATGACATTCATTAGTAAAGAAGTTTCAAATGTTCATTTTGATAGTGATTTGTCTAATGTTGAACAATTGAAGAAAATAAAAGGCAATTCTTTATTGCATAAAACTTTAATGGAATAATAAGTTAGATCAATAAAAGCATGAGAAACATATTAGCAAAAGAACTTAAAATAAAATTCGTTGAAACTCTTAATAATTGTAAGAGTTTTAGTTATGAGGAGGGTAATCCTTTTCTAATTAAAATTTGCGAACAACAATATTTTGTTTTTCTAAAAAATTTATCCCCAGCATATTTTAAAAAATCTCCTGATGTAACTCGAGTTCAATTACCATTTAGTGATCATTTTGATAAAATTTTCAAAGCAAATATACCTTTTGTAATACTTGGGTACGATGTTGATAATGATACGATGGTATCTTGGAATCCATCAAAAACGAAGGATAGATTAAATGCAAAAAACAATGTTTCTCTATATTCAAGAAATTCATTGCAATCAAATATTAATAAAAATGAATTAAAAACTGGAGAATTATCAAATGGTGAGAAAATAATTCTTTTTAGAAGGGAAAATTTAGATATTTTTTTTGAAAAATTACCGAATTTATTTACTGACAATCAAATTGAGTTAAAAGAAAAAATTGATATTGTTTCGGAGCCTCCAGAAGTACTAAGTCCAGGTAAACTATCGAAAATAACTGATATACATATTTTAGATTTAATAAATCCATTATTAGAAAATAATAAGGTTCTTCAAGCTGTAGAGGTTTGCACAAAGTATTATTCTGATAAATATCCAACTATGACGTTCAAAGAATGGTTTACGCTAATCAACAATTTATATAAAAAAACAAATACAGATTCTTGAAAAATAAACGCTCAATAAAGAAAAGTTGTATCTAAATTTTAAGTTGTTAGAAGTTTTGAGAGTAAAATAAAAAAACAAATGAAATGATAAATTATCACGACCCAATAAAGCATATAAAATTTTTAAGACAAACTTTATCTCAAGATAAAAAACCAATTGGTTTTTTTATTTCTGCTGGCTGTCCATTATCTGTAAATATGCCAGAGGGTCAGTGGCCCTTAATTGCAGATGTTGCAGGTCTTACAAAGTTTATAAAAGAAGAATTGTCATCCAAAACTGATGAAGCAAATACATTTGACAAATTGCTTACGGAAGTAGCCTTATCAAAGAAAAGTGTTGAAAATATTGAGGATATTTTAAGTTTTATTAGAGGTTTAAAAGAAGTATCTATTGGTAATACTGTTAGAGGTTTTTCAGAAGAAGATCTGATTACTTTAGAAAAAGATATTTGCAATAAAATTGTAAATAAATTGGATGTTCTCCTTCCAGACAAAGAATCTCCATATCATAAATTAGCAAAATGGATATCAATTGATAGAGAGAAACCAATAGAAGTTTTTACTACTAATTATGATTTATTATTAGAACAAGCTTTCGAAGATTTATCTGTTCCATATTTTGACGGATTTGTTGGTTCTCGACAATCATTTTTTGATTTGAGAGCAGTTGAAGATAATTTAATACCTAAACATTGGACAAGATTATGGAAAATACACGGCTCTATAAACTGGTTTCAGAAAGAAAATAAGGAAGTGTTTCGTTCGAGTAGGACTAGTGAAATTGATGCTTCACATTTAATATATCCTTCACATCTAAAATATGAGCAAAGTAGAAAAATGCCATATTTAGCTCTTATTGACCAATTGAATCATTTTTTAAGAATACCAAATTCATTACTTATTTTTTCAGGATATTCTTTTAATGATGAACATTTAAATGATACTATTTTGAGTGCTTTAAAAGCAAATCCAAACAGTATGGTAATAGCGATGATGTTTAATACATTGACTTACACAGAGGAAAAAAACCAAATTGAAAGATATCCAAAAGCAGTACAGTTGGCATTAAATAGAGGTAATTTAGCAATATGGGCAGATGACGAAGCAATTATTGGTACGGTAAGGGGAAAATGGAAAACAGTTGGTGAATTTGAACCAGATGATAATTTAGCTGAATGTATTGTGAAATTAGGAGCAACAGATACTGAACCAGAAAGTTTAAATTTAAAACTTGGAGATTTCTCAAAACTTGGAGATTTTCTTCAAGCATTAATTGGATACAATCAAACAAAATTGGATGAAAAATAATTCTACATATTTAGGAACCGTCCAAGATGTAAGCGGAACTACAATAAGAGTAGCAATGGTTAACGATTCATTATCAGGGTTGACTTATGTTGATGGTGAGGGTTATAAAATTGGTCAAATAGGTAGTTTTGTAAAAATACCTATTGGCTATAATTATTTGTTTGGAATTATTACACAAGTTGGAGCAAGTGCAGTACCTGAAAACCAAACTTTAAACCAACCTTATGGCAATAGATGGATGACAATTCAACTTATAGGAGAAGGACAAAGAAGTGGGGAATTTCAGAGAGGTATATCACAATATCCTACTATAAGTGATGAAGTGCATTTAGTTTCGGAAATTGATTTAAAAAGAATATATGGACAACCCGACAAACCTTATTTTGTAAATGTTGGTCATATTGCTGGTGCAGAATCAATACCGGCATTAATTGATGTCAATAAACTGGTAACTAGACATTCTGCGGTTGTTGGAACAACTGGTTCTGGTAAATCAACTACTGTAGCGAGTTTGTTAAATGCTTTATCAGACACAAAAAAATATCCATCATCAAGGATTTTAGTTTTTGATATTCACGGAGAGTATGGAAAAGCATTAAAAGATAGAGCTAATATTTTTAAAATTAACGCCAACAAGAGTGCCACAAGCACTGAAAAAGAATTGTATTTGCCTTTTTGGGCATTAAATTTTGAAGAACTTATTGATATTAGTTTTGGTAAATTTGGCAACGAGAAAGATCAAAATGTTATTCTCGAAAGAATACTTCAAGAAAAATTAAAAAGTATAATTAAGTACCCAAAAACAGGAATTGAAACTGACACATTAAATATTGATTCGCCAATTCCATTTAGCTTAAATCATTTATGGTATAATTTATATACGGAAACGTTAGGAAAGTTTTATCCTGATAAAGATGATACCCCACTAGCATATGAAACCGATGCAGAAGGAAATGAAATCAAAGGAAATCCATTAACTGCTTCTCCTCCCATTTTTAAAAAAATTAATACAAATAGAGCTAATGGAGATAGAGTTCAACATCCAATTGAAACTCCTTTGAATAATAGTCAGCAACTTCATTCTCTAGGTTCTAAATTAAGAATTCCAAGATATGATTTTATATTTAAGCCAGGAGAATGGTCTCCTAGAGAAGATGGACAAACTGATAAAGATTTAGATTCTTTAATAAAGGATTGGATTGGTAGCGATAAACCAATAACAATATTAGATTTATCAGGTGTACCTATTGCAATTTTAAATACAATTATTGGAGTGTTGTTGAGAATTGTTTATGATGGTTTATTTTGGGCAAGAAACCTTTCACAAGGAGGAAAAGAAAGGCCATTATTATTGGTAATGGAAGAAGCTCATAATTATTTGAATTTTGAAGGTAGTGCATTATCAATAGTCCAAAAGATAGTTAAAGAAGGACGGAAATATGGTATTGGAACAATGATTGTTAGCCAAAGGCCTTCTGAAATAAACTCAACAATTCTTTCTCAATGTGGTACATTCTTTGCTTTAAGACTTTCAAATTCCACAGACCGTTCACATATAACAAGTGCTGTAAGTGATAATTTAGAAGGATTAACAAGTATGTTGCCTATTTTAAAAACTGGTGAAGCAATAATTTTAGGAGAATCTGTAAAGTTACCTATGAGAACAATTATTAAAGCACCGCCAAAAGATAAAAGGCCCGATAGTCAAGACCCAATAATTTTTGATGAAGTAGATACAAATGAATCATTATTACCCGGAGGATGGGGAAATATGATGGAAAAAAATCCAAACTATGAAGAATTTATTGAAACTTGGAGAGCTCAAAACCCGAAGATTAACAAAATTAAATAATAAAATTATGAACAGAAAACCGGTAATATCATCAAACATAGCTTCAATTGGCTATGACGAAGCTTCGGAAACATTAGAAATTGAATTCAAGAATGGCGGTATATATCAATATTTTGATGTACCAGAAAGAATTTATAAAGATATTATGGGAACTGGTTCTAAAGGCGAATATCTTGCTCAAAATATAAAAGGTCATTATAGATATTCAAAGGTTTAAATTAAATGATAAGTTTAAATCAACAACTCAAAAGAGTAGAAATTTCAAACTTTGAAATAGAGAATCAAATAGTTTTTAACTATTTTGATAACCTTCCTACGACTGAAAGAGACGAAAAATTACTTCGTGCTGTTTACATTGGTATTCTTGCCTTGATGGAAGACCGTATTTCTTCTTTTTTAGCTAAAACCAACAACGAACTAGGGACAGAGTTAGAAAGTTTGAAAATGATTTTTGAAATGAAAAAGGAACTTTTCTATAAATCAACAATCAAAGGAATTCTAGCGGAAGATGAAATTGCAGAATTTCTAAATAATTATTTTCAAGAAAAAAGAATAAAAGACAAAGCGTTTTTAACAGGAAATACTGCTGGAAGTTTACCAAAAAATAAGACTGGAGATATTATTTGCGAGATAAATGGAAATCCCGATTTAAAAATTGCAATTGAATGTAAGTTTGATAAAAGCGTTCGTTTCGGAGATATCCAAACCAAAGATATTTTTACAAGAAAATCAGATACTGCGTGGAGTCAATTGATAGAAGCGCAAGCCAATCGAGATGCTAAAGTAAGTTTAATTGTTTTTGATATCTCATTAATAGAAAATTCTATTTTAAAGAATTTTGAAAATGTGGGCTACATTCCGGAGATTGGTTTTATTGCTATTATAAATTCTCAGAAAGGAGATTATTCCAATTTGGCTATTGCATATATGTTGGCAAGAGATATTGCTTTAAATGCTAAATCAATTGAACTAGAAAAGGATTTGTTAGCAATTTTAGTGAATAGAATTATCAAAGATATCAATGAAGTTTTAACTATAAAATCATTAGTGCTAAATAATATTGACAATAATAAAGCTATTTTAAAACAACTTGAAAAATCAATTTTGTTAATGGAATTCAATCAGGAGTATTTAAAGAAATTTCTAAACGATGGAACCCTAACCAAAAAAGATTTACTGGATTACTATTCTGGGGAAGATGTGAAAGATAAATACAAACTGATTGAAAAAGAGATTAATTGTATATAGTCATTTCGTTTATTTCTATTATCTTATTCACTTTAACAGAATTATTAATTAGTCAAAAAAGCTAAAAAATAATAATAATTAAATCTGATTTGCCTTTTTAAATAAAAAGAATTATCAAAATGTTGAATGTCTTAAAGACCTTAAAAGCTATATTGCTTTTAAATATATCTATGTGTTATGAGTTTTAAATTAATTGCGATTAGACCATTAAAAGGATGTGATAAAAAATTTTTAAAGAACCTAAAAGAAGGTGAAATTTATAATTTCTACAATGATTATGAATTTATTTTAGATAATGAAGATGTTAGGGAAATTAAATATTGTTCAACAATACCTGAAAATTTATTTAATGTATCATATTTTAATGATAATTTGATAAATGACAAAAAAGAAATAAACATAAATATTAGTGCTGTTGTTGGAAAAAATGGCAGCGGTAAAAGTGCATTATCAGAATTATTTTTATACTCTTTGTTTATAATTTCAAACAAATTAAGATTTATATTTAAATCAAGTTTTATTAAGGGCTTAATTGAAACTAGACTTTATGATAGTGATTTAAAAATCATTAAAAAAGGTGTTTTTGTTGAGATATATTATTTAAAGAATGATTGTATTAATATTCTTAGAATATCATCTAATACTATTTTACTTCAAAAAACTTATTTAAATGAAAATAGTTTTAAATTAAAAAATGATTGGGTTGAAGTTTCTAAAAGGAGTGATTTGTTTCCCTTTTTTTACTCTATGATTATAAATTATTCATTTTACGGTTTCAATACTAATCAAATAGGAATATGGCTAAAATCCTTTTTTCACAAAAATGATGGTTATCGAATGCCTATAGTAATCAATCCGTACCGAGAAGAAGGAAATATTAATGTAAATAATGAAACTTATTTAACCCGTTCTCGATTACTTGCAAATATATTAAGTATTGAGGATTATAAAGACATAAATTCAAAATCAAATATTAAAACAATTGTACTATTTAGAGACCAGAAAAAATTCGATAAGTATAAATTGTTAGAAAATAAATCAACTCCTCGATTTTCAGAAGAATTCATCAATGATTTTATAGATAAAATATTAAAACCATTGTATGTAAAGATGTTTTCTTATAAAATTAGAGGCAAAATTGTTGAACCTGTATATCCTTTATTTGAAAGAAGGAATGAGAATGATAATAGAGTTTTAGCAGAAATTTATATTATTAATAAACTTATTGTAATACCATCAAGATATGAATCATTTAAAGATTATGATTTTAGAAAAAATAAGACAAAAGACGTTATTGATAATTATCAAATTGAAGAATTAATAGTTGATGATTATATTACAGATCTTTATGAAGACAGAAGTCATGTTACCCTTAAATTAAGACAAACCCTAAATTTTATTCGAAAGAATATTTTTGACATTCCACAGCAAGATGCAAAAATAGAACTTGAATTGGATTATATGGTGAAAGTAATGAATGAAATAAAAAAAGAAAATTTATTCACGGAAATAATTGATTATGTACCACCACCATTTTTCTTTAGTGAAATAATATTTGAAGACACAAGTAGTTTTACTCAATTAAGTTCAGGAGAAAAACAACAAATATTTTCTTTAAATTCTATTATTTATCATTTAAAAAATATTGATTCTGTTCATAAAAGTGTTTCCAGAAATAGGCAATTATTAAAATATGACAGCATTAATATATTTTTTGATGAAATAGAACTTTATTTTCATCCAGATTTTCAAAAAAATTATATATCTAAATTATTGAACCTCATAAAAGATGCCAAATATAAAAATTTGAAAAATATAAATTTGGTTTTTCTAACACATTCTCCATTTATACTTTCTGATATACCAAATCAAAATATTATGTATTTAGTAGATGGAAATTGTTTAAAACAAAATGATAGACCTCAAAAATCCTTCGGTGCAAATATTCACGAATTGTTAGCAGATAGTTTTTTTATTAATAATGGATTAATTGGAGATTTTGCAAAAAGTAAAATAGAAATCACATTGAATTGGTTAAAAATAAAAGCCAACGAAATTCAAAAATCTATGGCTATTGAAGAAAATAAACAAGAATTACATTTTTTTATCGACCCGAATATTGAAATATTAACATTTGAGTCCTCAGATGAAGAAAATAAATATCATAAAGAAATAATTGGTTTGATAGACGAACCATTGGTCCAAAATAAACTTAGGAATATGTATTTAGAGTATATTAAAGATGATGAATTATACAAGAATGATGAAATCAGAAGGTTAGAAATGGAAATAGAAAAGCTAAAATAACTTTAATATGCTGAGTATTTATAGAAAAGGAATCACTGAAAAATTATGTAACGAATATTGTGAAGGCTTCACTGATGAAAAGGGTGTTTTTATAGAAGGTATGCTGTTTTGGATTAAAAAGAGAATTAATAGAGAACTAGTTACAAATTTGCACAAACTTAAAAATAGAAAAAATAACAAAGACATTAATTCTTTTAAAGCATTAATGACAGATGATAAAATTAGAGAAATACTAACTGGAAATCCACAATCTTTATTAGATATTTGGACTAATGAATTTGAAATATTCAGAGACTCAAAGATTGAAGTTAAAAAAGTTTACAATCAAAAAATAACATATAAAAGTGTAAAATTAATTTATCATATTTTTAATTATGATTCGTTTAGAGATATCTCTGCAAAAAATATATTTAGTGGATTTATATTAGCTAAAAAACTAGGGATTGAATGTTGTCCATACTGCAATAGAAACTACACAACAACACATGCAATGTATAAAGGAAAGAAAGTTTTTCCTGAGTTTGATCATTTTTATCATAAAACTAATTATCCTCTGTTATCTGTTTCTTTTTATAATTTGATCCCAAGTTGCAATGTTTGTAACACACATTTTAAGGGCAGTAAAGATTCTGTAAAAACTGAAATTTTTCACCCATACAAAGAAGTCATTCTCGATCATTTTAAATTTAAATTTATCCCAAATAATGTTGAATCAATGTATGGTGATAAAGACAATTTTACATTAGATTTTAGCTATGTCGATTTAGCTAATAAAAAAAACATAGAAAAGTCAATAGAGTTTTTTGGGTTAAAAGAAATATATGAAATATGTCATTCAAGCCTTATTAAAGAAATAGTTAATAAGAAACTAACTTATTCAAATAAATATTTACATGTAATAAAGGACATGTATGGTATTTCGTTTGAAGAATCATATAGAATTTTGTTTGAAACGTATTATGAAGAAGATAGACTTCATGAAAGACCTTTTAGTAAGTTAAAGAAAGATATTTTTGATGATGTTAACATTCTATCAAAGTAAATTAATCTAAATTTTATATAATATTAAACTATCATTATCTCATTCAAATGCACAAAAAAATGCTTTTAGTCCAAGCATTCCTTGCATCTATTCTTTGTTTGCTTCATTTCACTAATTACTTTTTTGGTTTACTGAAAACAGTCCTTAGTAGGTAAAGTTGAGCTTCTTCGTTTGTTATCATTATTTTCTTTTTTTTCATAATATTTTTCTTTTTATCAAGTTCAATTTTTATCATTAAATATAGTTTTTCAAACTCTAAGTCAGTTAGAGCTTTTGCAACAATAAATACAGTTTCAGAGTTCATTTTTTTAATTTTTTATTAATAATAAAAATACGTTTTTTATTTGCCACTCCTTCCCAACGCTCCAAAAAAAAATACTGTTATGGTTATTGGTACAATAACACGTATGCTTCGCAACTCATGCCTATAATTTTTTTCCCCATACTGTTTGTCATAATACAGTTTTATAGTGCATAATAACTATTCAAATTGTATCAATCTCCGTATTTAATAAGACAGAAATTCGATTAGAAACTTTAGTAAATGTAATTAAGCTTGAAGATTTAGAAGATATTAATTACCAAATAGATAAAACTAATAGTTTAATTCCTAAAATCCATTTAGATGAAAAACTAAATGAATTAACTGAAGGTTGCAACCGCTTTCTCAAATTCGGTTGCGAATATTTTTTACAATCTCTACAGAATAGTATTTGTAGTGTTTTATGCCATTATAACACCGCTAAGCTATTTAAAGCTAGCTTTCATGCGGTTGCAACCACTTTTTCTAATT
>PKEA01000008.1 GCA_002862805.1 Flavobacteriaceae bacterium
AAGGAAAACTTGGTTTTACAGGTGTTGCAGATCAATATTCTGGAACAAAAGCAGGAAATTTAGCTAATTATTATGCAGGAATGTCTTATTTGAATATTAAAGATTTTAAAAATGCTGAAAAGTATTTATTAGAATTTTCTTCAAAAGATATGATGTTAAATGCATTGGCATTAGGTGGTTTAGGTGACGCTTATTCTGAAACGAATAAAGTTGATGACGCTATTTCTTATTACAAAAAAGCTGCAGAAACTAATGAAAATGATTTTACTACACCAAGATTTTTATTTAAAGCTGCACAATTAGCATTAATAGCAAATAAAAAAGAAGAAGCAAATAAATTGTTTACTCAAATTAAAGAAAAATACGAAACTTCAAAAGAAGGATTAAATATTGACGCTTATATTGCGATGACAGAATAATATGGCTACAGAAAATAAAAACTTATCACAATACGATAAAAACACAATCCCAAACGCGAAAGACTTTCGGTTTGGGATTGTTGTTTCAGAATGGAATGACGAGATAACTAATGGTTTATTCAACGGAGCAAAAGCTGCATTGTTAGATTGTGGTGCTTTGTCAGAAAATATAATCCGTTGGGATGTTCCTGGAAGTTTTGAGTTGATTTATGGTTCTAAGAGAATGATTGAAACTCAAAAAGTAGATTGCGTCATTGCAATTGGATGTGTAATTAAAGGAGAAACTATGCATTTTGAGTTTGTATGCGAAGGGGTTACTCAAGGTGTTAAAGATTTGAATTTAAAATATGATGTTCCTACAATTTTTTGTTTGTTAACGGATAACTCAATGCAACAGTCAATCGACAGAAGTGGTGGGAAACACGGAAATAAAGGTACTGAAGCCGCAATTGCTGCAATTAAAATGGTAGATTTAAATAAAAAAGCTTAATTTTTTATTACTTATAAAATTAAAATCCCGCTATTGGCGGGATTTTTGTTAACAAATAATTCAGATAAAAAAGATTAGAAATTCTTAAATTTGAAAAAAATAGATTGATATGTTTAAATTCGGTCGTGGCTCAATGAAGTTGCCAAAAAATAAAAAATTTAATTATACTCCGCGTCACTATGAAGGAAAAGTGATTGACAATCCTTATGATTTTGACTCTATTATTAAAAAAGATAGAGACGCCGTAAGTTATAATGATTTGAGAGCACATTGGAGTGAAGCACGTCAAAACAGTCGTCACAGAGGAAATAGAAATTTTAATATTAGAATTATGATTATAGTTTTAGTATTGCTTTTGCTCTTTATGTACATCATCGATTTTGATTTATCTATTTTTAGAAAACAATAAATGTCAAGTATAATTCAACTATTACCAGATCATGTTGCCAATCAAATTGCAGCAGGAGAAGTCGTTCAGCGACCTGCTTCTGTAGTTAAAGAATTAATTGAAAATGCTATAGACGCAAAGGCAACAGATATTAAATTAATTGTTAAAGATGCTGGTAAAACACTAGTGCAAGTTATTGATAATGGTTCAGGTATGAATGTTACCGATGCTCGTTTGTGTTTTGAAAGACATGCAACATCGAAAATCCGTAATGCAGAAGATTTATTTGCTTTAAATACTAAAGGTTTTCGTGGTGAAGCTTTGGCTTCCATTGCTGCTATTGCACATGTTGAGTTAAAAACCAAACAAGAACAAGAAGAATTAGGAACGCATATTATCATTGAAGGAAGTAAATTTATTTCTCAAGATGTTGCTGTGTTGCCTAAAGGAACTTCATTTGCAGTTAAAAATTTATTTTTTAATATTCCGGCTCGTAGAAATTTCTTAAAATCAGATACAGTTGAATTTAGGCATATTGTAGATGAATTTCAACGTGTTGCTTTGGCACATCCTTCAATCTATTTTACCTTAATTCATAACGGAAGTGAAACGTTTAATTTGCCAAATTCAAACTACAGACAGCGAATTGTAAATGTGTTTGGAGGCAAGACTAATGAAAAATTAGTTCCTGTTACCGAAGATACCGAGATTGTTTCTATTGGTGGTTTTGTAGGAAAACCAGAACATGCAAAAAAGAGTAGAGGAGAGCAGTTTTTCTTTGTAAATGATCGCTTCATTAAAAGTGGTTATTTACATCATGCAATTATGAATGCTTATGAAGGTTTATTACGAGAAGGTAATCAGCCTAGTTATTTTTTGTACTTAAATGTTCCGCCTAATACAATTGATATCAATATTCATCCAACGAAAACTGAAATTAAGTTTGACGATGAACATGCTTTATATGCTATTTTGCGTTCGGCTGTGAAACATAGTTTGGGCCAATTTAATGTTGCGCCAGTTTTAGACTTTGAAAGAGACGCTAATTTAGATACACCATACGATTATAAGAATAAAGAAGGAGAATTTCCAACCATTCAAATCGATACCACTTTTAATCCTTTCGAATCGAGTGAGGGAACTAAAAAAGAGCATTCAAGTTCGTCAAGTGTAACTTATAAATCAAAAACAAAAGATCTTCAGTGGGATAATTTATACGTTGGATTAAAACAAGATACACAAGATATTCATTCTCATTCATTTGAAAACCATGAAATAACAGGTTCTTTGTTTAACGATAGAGAAATTGAAGATTCTCCTTCTAGAACGTATCAAATACATAAAAAATATATTGTTAGCTCTATAAAATCAGGGATGTTGGTAATTAATCAAAGCAGAGCGCACCAACGTATTTTGTATGAACAATTTTTAACAAATATTACAGTTCAAAAAGCATCGAGTCAGCAATTGTTATTTCCATTAGAATTATATTTTTCAAACGATGAGGTTCAGTTTATTTTAGAATTAAAGCCTTCGTTAGAAAATACCGGTTTTATTTTTGATTCTATAGAAAAGGATAAAGTCTTAATTTCTGGAATACCAGTAAATGTTCAAGAAAGTGAAATCCCTATTGTAATTGAAGAGTTGATAACTACTTTACAAGAAGAAATTCCTGAAAGCTCATTTTCTTTGAATGACGGAATAGCAAAATCAATGGCAAAAAGTATTGCTGTAAAAAATGGAGCATATTTAACCGAAAAAGAACAAGAAAATTTAGTAAACGGATTATTTGCGTGTAAAGACGCAAGTGTTTCGCCTTTTAATAAACCAACATTCATCACGTTAAGTGTTGAAGATTTAGATAAAAAATTTGCATTATGATGAACATGACTGATATGGTTAAGCATTTGCTAATCATTAATATTATATTTTTTATTGGGAGCTTTTTAGTTCCTAATTCATCAGAGTTATTAGCGTTGCATTATTTCGAAAGTGATAAATTTAGAATTTGGCAACCTCTAACGCATATGTTTATGCATGGCGGTCTAATGCATATTTTCTTTAATATGTTTGCCTTGGTTTCTTTTGGAAGTACATTAGAACAATTTTGGGGAGGTAAAAAATTCTTGTTTTTCTATTTGTCATGTGGAATAGGAGCAATGTTGTTGCATACAGGAGTTAATTATTTTTTATTCCATCATGGTTTAGATATTTTGGTAGAAAACGGAATTAATCAAGCTGAAATTTTCCAAGTTTTAAACGAAGGTAAATACAATACACAATGGCTTGAAATTATTTCACAAACTACAATGGATAATATGGCAAGTGCTTATTTAGCTCCTGCTGTAGGTGCTTCTGGAGCTATTTATGGATTATTAGTTGCTTTTGCCTTTATGTTTCCAAATGCTGAGTTGGCTTTAATGTTTATTCCTGTTCCGGTAAAAGCAAAATATTTTGTTCCTGTTATTTTAGCAATTGATTTATTTCTTGGTTTAAAAGGAAGTTCATTATTTGGAAGTGGCGGAACTGGAGTAGCACATTTTGCACATCTAGGTGGTGCTTTATGCGGATTTTTAATGATGTGGTACTGGAAAAAAAATCAGTTTAATAATAATCGTTGGAACTAATTTATTGAAAAAATGAGTATAATTGAAGATATAAAAAGTCAATATAGAACAGGAGGAATTGTTCAAAAACTAATATTTTGGAATATTGGACTTTATTTATTGTCTTTAATTTTTTTCTTTAATTTTTCATTTGGTAATTTTAATTTTCCGTCTTGGTTAGCATTGTATTCTAATTTGGACGATTTTATTTTTTCGCCTTGGACTTTGTTTAGTTACATGTTTTTACATGCAGGGTTTTTGCATTTACTATTTAATATGATGGTTTTGCATTTCTCAGGACGATTATTTGAAACCTATTTTACCCAAAAACAATTATTTGGTTTATATGTTCTTGGTGGAATTTTCTCTGGAATAGTTTTCTTAGTATCCTTTTTACTTATTGGAAAATCTTCTGTATTAGTAGGAGCAAGTGGCGCTATAATGGCCTTGTTAATTGCAACAGCAACATATGCTCCATTTATGCAAATCAGATTAATGCTTATTGGTGTTGTAAAGCTTTGGCAAGTTGCTTTTGTTATTGTTTTACTCGATTTAATTCAAATGCCTTTAGATAATAGTGGGGGACATTTAGCACATTTGGCAGGAGCTTTATTTGGTTTTTTGTATATAAAAATGTTAAATTCTGGTACAGATGTTTCTAAATTGATATCTTCGATCCAAGAATTTTTTGAAAATTGTTTAAAACCTAAGAAAAAAACGACTTTTAAAAAAGTTCATAAAAATAAATCGAATCCAAGTTCTACATCTTTCACAAAAAAAGAAAAGACAATGGACCAGAAAAAGATTGATGATATTTTGGATAGAATTTCACAATCGGGTTATGATAGTTTAACAAAAGAAGAAAAAGAATTTCTATTTAAAGCAGGTAAATGATGCAACAAGAATCGTGGATAAGTAAAATAGCCTTTTTCTTAAATAAAGTATTAGCTTTGTTAACGTTACTTGCTTATATACTACCTTTTTTGTCACCTAAACTATTTCCTTTTTTAAGCGTTTTAACTTTATCATTACCTTTTTTTCTTTTTTTAAACTTTCTTTTTTTCGTTATATGGTTGCTTCAGTTAAAACGTAAAATATTTCTTTCAGCTTTTGTGCTTTTAATTGGTTTTACTTTTATTAATAAATTTTATAAATTTTCAGAAACTAATATTCAAGATGAAACTACAGATTTTACCTTAATGAGTTTTAATGTACGTTTGTTTAATTTATATGAATGGTTACCCAATAAAGAAGTTCCTGAGCAAATTACAGAAGTTATTCAAAGTTATAATCCAGATATTTTATGTTTACAAGAATATTCTCCAAATGATAAAGTGAGAGTTAGAAATTTTGGTTATAAATACATTAAAGTTGAAGGAGGTAAGAACAAATACGGACAAGCTATTTTTTCTAAATTTGAGATTGTTAATAAAGGTGAAATTAATTTTCCAAACTCAAGTAATAATGTTATTTATGTAGATATAATTAAAAATATTGATACAGTAAGGGTTTATAGCATGCATTTGCAATCTATTAAAATTAGTACAGATATTCATGAAAATATTGATGAAAATAAGTCTAGATTTATTTTTAAAAGAATAAGTAGTGCTTTTAAAGAACAACAATTACAATCGGAATTAATTCAAAAACACTATGAAGAATGTCATTTCCCTAAAATTGTTTGTGGAGATATGAATAATAGCGCTTTTTCTTACGTTTATAGAAATATAAAAGGAAATATGGCAGATGCTTTTGAAAAAGCAGGTTCGGGCTTTGGTGCTTCTTATAATTTTAAATATTATCCCGCTCGAATTGATTATGTTTTTGTAGAAGAAGGAATTGAAGTAAAAGAATTTAAAACCGATAATACGGTTCAGTTAAGTGATCATTTCCCTGTATTTACACGATTAAATTTAGATGTTAAAAATCTTAAATAAGTTGATTTTTCAAATAATCTTTAGCGCATCTTCCTTCATTAAAAAGTAAATCTAAAATACTTAAGTTTGTTAGAAATCCTTCTTTTTCCTCAAAAACTTGTGTGTAACGATCGTTTGTAAAAGTGTCTTTTTTTCCGTTTACTAAATTTCTAAAATCTGTAAATTGATTAGTTTCATGAAAATATTCGGTAGTTTTAGAAAAAGGCAATTCAACTCTTAAACATTCATTTATTATTTCAAAAATTTGAAAATTCAGGTCTAATAAAAAGCTGTGTTTTTTTTCAAAAATTGGTTGAAAATCATATTCTAAAATTTCATAAAAGGGCGAATTTCTATAAGCAGCTTCTAATGATTTAGAATGATTCTTTTGCCAATCAGTGCTATTGTCTATTTTTACATCTTTATATTTTTGATGTTTTTCTGAAGAATTAACAACAGGAATATTTAATAATTGTAAGCCATTAGGACTATAAATATACATCCTATTGCGATTACTTTGTTTTTGAAAGTTATCTTCCACTTCAAAAGTAATCGTTTCCGCTTTCATCATTGCCACATAATGGCTAATTGATGGAAAGTAGGTTGGATGTATTAGAATGTTCATTCTTTTAAATGGTTGATTTGTTGCTTTGGTTATTTGTTAATATAAATACTGTAAAAAATTAAATTTTAGATTGTTGGAATTTTCTCAAAGCATTTAATTTGTTCGTTACACTTTCTATTTTTCCTCTTAAGTTTTGATAAGTTTCTTCAGAAATATAATTTAATTCAAAAGCGATAATTAACTGATTTAATACTTCTATTGCAGAACTAAAAGCAATAGTTGTAAAATGCGCTTTGTCCTTATAAGTACTTCTGGCAGATCCTTCAGCAATGTTAGAGCTTATTGAAACAGTAGCTCTTCTTAATTGTGATGTTAGTCCAAATTTTTCATCATCTGGAAAACTTGAAGTTATTTTGTAAATTAATACACAGAAATCTTTAGATTCTTGCCAAACTTCTAGTTTTTCAAATGAATACGTATACATGTTTGTAAACTATAATTTTATCAGATTAACAAATAACCAAATTAACGACTAAACACTTTTCTTCTTCTTTTTCCAAAAATATTCTCCAACAAAATACAAAGCTAATAACCCTAAGAAATATTTAAAGTAAGATTGAGGTTGCCCTTCTCCACTTACTGTTGTAAATAAACGTTCCCATCTTATTTTGTTCATAATTCCTTTTCCACTTGAATTCCAACTCATCCAAATAAAAATAGGTTTACCTACAATATGATCGGCAGGAGTGAAGCCAAAATAACGTGCGTCTAATGAATTATGACGATTATCCCCCATCATCCAATAGTAATCTTGTTTAAAAGTATATGAATTGGCTACTTGACCGTTAATTTTAATTTCATTATCAGAAACTACTAAATCATTACCTTCATATTCACCTATAATTTTGTTGTAAAAAGGTAAATTTTCTTTGGTTAAAGCAACTGTTTTTCCAGCTTCAGGAATATAAATCGGTCCCATGTTATCTTTGTTCCAATTTCTTGTTGTTGAAGGCTTTCCATCGCCAAAATCAGGGAAAATTCCATCTTCAGAACCTTTGTTAATTATTCTTTTCACAAGAGTTATCCCAGGAATGTTTTTTAAACGTTCTGCATTGTCAAATGGAAGTGCACTAAATATAATAGTGTCTGGTGCAATTTGGTAGGCGCCATCAGTAATGTTTAATTCGTCTAATAAATATTCAAAATTTATAGCTGTTTTTCCATCTAAAGCTACTTTGTATGAATACTGTGGTCTTGCTCTTTCTGGTAAAATAGATTCTTTTCCATTAATAAATACAATTCCATCAACAATGCTTAAAGTGTCACCAGCAATTGCAGTACATCTTTTTACATAGTTTGTTTTTTTGTCAATTGGTTTACTATATCTTCTATCTGCTGGTTTATACATGTTGTATAATGTATCAGCAGGCCAATTGAAAACTACAATATCATTGCGTTCTATTTTTTGAAAGCCTGGAAATCTAAAATAAGGCAATTGCAATTTGTTTTTCCAAGATGTTTCATCATTGTCATTATATAGATATGATGTTTTATTGATAATTGGTAATGTATCATGAACCATTGGTGCAGCAACAATTGTCATCGGTGTTCTGGCTCCGTAATGAAATTTACTTACAAATAAGAAATCTCCAATTAGTAATGATTTTTCTAATGAAGAAGAAGGAATTGTATAAGGCTGAATAAAATAAGTATGTACAAAAGTTGCTACGACAATTGCAAAAAGTAAAGAGCTTACGGTTTCTGCTCCTTTGTTTACAGGCGTTAAATTTCTATTGTTAATGTAGGTTACATCTTGAGTGTAGTTTACATAGGCTACATAAAAACCTAAAGTAAGTACACCAAGAATTGTGTCAAGAGTACTGTTTTTTCCAAAACTACGAAGTGTTTCAACCCAAATCACGGGAAACATTATTAAGTTAATAATTGGAATGAAAAGTAATACGGTATACCAAGTAGGGCGATTAATGATTTTCATTAAAACGATTGCATTGTATACAGGTATTGCAGCTTCCCAAGATTTTCTACCTGCTTTTTTATATAATTTCCAAGTTCCAGCAAAATGAATTACCTGAACTAATACTATTAATAGTAACCAACCTGTTATTGACATGTTCTATTTTTTTATGCTTTATATTAATACTATGATTAGATGCTTAAAACATCTTTCATAGTGAAAACTCCTTTTTTACCTATAATCCATTCTGCAGCTATAACAGAACCTAGTGCAAACCCTTCTCTTGAATGTGCGGTGTGTTTAATTTCTATTTGATCGACTTTTGAATCGTAAAAAACGCTGTGTGTTCCAGGGACATTTTCAATTCGTTTGGCGTCAATATATATACTAGTTTCATCTTTTGTTAAAGACCAATTGATATAATCTGAATTTTTTATAATGTCATTTGCTAATGAAATTGCAGTTCCGCTTGGTGCATCTAATTTTTGAGTATGATGAATTTCTTCCATAGAAACATTATATTGTTTCAAGTTTTGCATCATTTTGGCTAACTGTCTGTTTAATTCGAAGAAAATATTTACTCCTAAACTAAAGTTTGAACCATAAATAAAACTTCCATTTTTCTGATTACATAAATCAACCATTTTTTCATAATCTTCAAGCCAACCTGTTGTTCCAGAAATGACAGGAATGTTTCTATTTAAACATTCTGAAATGTGATTTACCGCGGTAGTTGGAACGCTAAAATCTATTGCAACATCTGCATTTTCAAGTCCTTCGAAACTATCTGCACTTGTTTTTTTAAGAACAATTGTATGACCTCTTTCTAAAGCTATTTGTTCAATAACTTTCCCCATTTTTCCGTAACCTAAAAGTGCAATTTTCATAAATAATTAGTATATTTTTTGATTTTATGTTAGCTAATGAAATGTTAAAAATTTAGAGTCAGCTTTACTCCTGTATTATATCTGTAATCAATTTCATTTTGATTAAATTCAGGAGTTATAGAAAGATTATCATTAACATTAAACTGCATTAAATGTGCGTCAACATTAGCATCAACAATATTTAAAATATAAATAGCTGCAGTTATTAATGCCGATAAGTCTCTGTTTTTCTGATGAAATTTTTGTCCACTAATTAAGCGACTGTCGTCTAATCCACCATAAATAGGATGATTAGGGTCAGATGTTCCATCTAATCTTCTTTTGTATTCATTTCTAAAATCGTGGTATTTTTTGTTGTTCCAAGTGTAAAAATATATTCCAGCACCTAGTCCAACATAAATAACAGGTATTTTCCAATATTTTTTATTGTAAGCTTGTCCCAAACCGGGTAAAATTGCCGAATAAAATCCTGCTTTTGCAGGAGATAAAGGATTTATACTTGTTGGCACAGTTGTAGTGTCTTTTACTTTTAACGAAAGCTCATTTTGAGCATAACTGTTAAGAGTAAAAAAACTTAGTACAATAAATAAAATATACTTTTTCACTAACTATTGATTAGTTTTAAAATTCTATTAAAATCTTCTTCTGAATGAAATGGAATTGTAATTTTTCCTTTTCCATTACTCGCAACATTAACATCTACTTTAGTCCCAAAATAATTTGCAAAAGTTTTTTTATCTTCTTCTTTCAATTCAAAAGCCCCTTTAATTGTAGCTTTAGCTGCTTTTGGTTTTAAGCTTTCTTGGTATTTTTTAACCAATGCCTCAGTATCTCTAACCGATAAGTTTTCAGTTACAACTTTATGGTATATATCGCTTTGTATATCTTGGTCATCAATATTAATTAAAGCTCTACCATGTCCCATAGAAATGAAACCATCTCGCATTCCGGTTTGAATAATTGGATCAAGTTTTAATAAACGCAAGTAATTGGTAATTGTAGTACGTTTTTTTCCTACACGTTCGCTTAACTCTTCTTGGGTAAGATTAATTTCTTCAATTAATCTTTGGTAAGAAATAGCAACTTCAATAGGATCTAAATCATGACGTTGAATGTTTTCAACTAAGGCCATTACTAAAGATTCATTGTCGTTTGCTAAACGAATATAAGCAGGAACTGTTTCAAGTCCTAATAATTTTGAAGCACGTAAACGACGTTCTCCAGAAATTAATTGGTATTTATTAAAATCTAATTTTCTAACTGTTATAGGTTGAATTACACCTAGTTCTTTAATAGAAGTGGCTAATTCTTGTAAAGCTTCTTCATTGAAGTTGCTTCGTGGTTGAAAAGGGTTTAATTCAATTGAATCTAATTCAAGCTCTATAATACTTCCTACAACTTTATCAGCGTCTTTATCTTCAACTGATTTAATATCGTTTGAAGGGTCTTTTAATAAAGCCGATAATCCTCTTCCTAATGCTTGTTTTTTTACCGCTTTTGCCATAAAAATTATTTGTTTTTATTGATGATTTCTTCTGCTAAACTCAAATAATTAGATGCACCTTTGCTAGTTGCGTCATAATTAATAATACTTTCTCCAAAACTTGGAGCTTCGCTTAACTTAATATTTCGTTGAATTACTGTTTCAAAAACCATATCGTTAAAATGCTTTTGCACTTCTTCAACTACTTGGTTCGATAAACGTAAACGTGAATCATACATAGTTAGTAATAAACCTTCGATGTCTAATTCAGGATTGTGAATTTTTTGAACACTTTTAATTGTATTCAAAAGTTTTCCTAAACCTTCTAATGCAAAATATTCACACTGAATAGGAATAACAACACTATCTGCAGCAGTAAGCGCATTTAGTGTTAGTAAGCCTAATGATGGAGCACAATCTATAATGATATAATCATAATCGTCTTTAATTGATTCTAATGCTTTTTTTAGCATGTACTCACGATTTTCTTTATCTACAAGTTCAATTTCAATGGCTACTAAATCAATATGAGCTGGAATAACATCAACATTAGGTGCCGAACAAGTCATAACCGCTTCTTTTGGGGTATTACTATGCTCCAAAACTTGGTAACTTCCTATTTCTACACTTTCAACATCTATACCAAGACCTGAACTAGCATTTGCTTGAGGGTCTGCATCAATTAAGAGCACTTTTTTTTCTAATACACCTAGTGATGCCGCAAGATTCACAGAAGTTGTAGTCTTTCCTACACCACCTTTTTGATTCGCAATTGCTATAATTTTACCCATTTGATTTTTTAAATTTTCGAATGGTAAAAATACAATTATTTATGGTTTATTCAAGTCTTATTTATTAACAAAACAAAATATGATTTTTTTGAACATCTTCATTAATTCGTATTATTTTAATTATGAATTGTACTTTTGTAACAAATCGTTTGAAATGAATATTATAATCATAACACCAATGGAAATTGAACGCCAAAAAGCGTTAATTGCCATAAATAAAATATCAAATTCTAAACATAATTACCAAGTTTTTACTTCTGGAATTGGCCGTGAAAGCATGGCTAAAACCATGATGCATTTACCAGATTCTGATTGCGTAGTGTTACTTGGTTTTGCTGCAATAGTGGGTAAAGAAGTAGAATTGCCGAAGAATTTAGGATTTGGAAATCCAATAGAAATTACAACGGCTTCTTTGTATGGTTATGAAGGTGGTTTGTTTGAAAACGGAAAACCAATTGAAACAGAAGCGAAACTTAATTTGCCAGTACTTTCTTCATTGACTTCTGATAAGTTTATTACAACGACTAATTTAAAAGTTGAGACGATTATAAACATGGAAGATTATACTTTTATGTATTTGAAAAGACCTCAAGATTTTATCGTTAGGGTTATTTCCGACTTTTTACCGCACGAAACTGAAATCGATTTTTTCGAGCATATAAAAGAAATTGATTTTCTACCCGCCATTCAAGCAATTGAAACGGTTTAGTTTTTTTAGGAGCACAAAAGTATAAGTAAAACAACAATTGTCCCGCTATTCGCGCTACACGGTAGCTTGCTTCTATCGGGGCTAATAAAGACGTTCTTCTATTACAAGACAAACCTAGTAATAAAAAAACACGAATAGATTTCGTGTTTTTTTATTTAATCTCGCTTTGGCGAATTTTTCTTATCTCGTTTTTCTGCTTTTTTTTCTTTAGCAGTTTTTAAAGGTTCTTTTTTAGCCGTTTTCTTTGCGTCTTGACTTTTTGCCATAATTTCTATGTTTTAAGTAAAGATAGCTTAAATAAAACAATTAAATTTTATTTAATTTTTCTGCTGCAACAATTAAGGTTTCATCTGTTTTTGCAAAACAAAAACGCAACATTTGTCTGTCAGTAGCATCGTTATAAAATACCGAAATTGGTATCGAAGCTACTCCGTGTTTTGTAATCAATTCTTTGGCAAAATCAACATCGTTTGCATTTGAAATTTTATTGTAATTTACTACTTGAAAGTACGTTCCATCGCAAGGCATTAATTCAAAGCGACTGTTTTTTAATAAACTTTGGAACAAATCGCGTTTTGCTTTATACATTTTAGCAACTTCACTAAAATCAACTACATCTAAATATTCGGCAATTGCATTTTGTGAAAAACTATTCACGCTAAATACTAAAAATTGGTGCACTTTTTTCATTTCATACATTAGTTTTTCAGGAGCAATTAAGTAGCCTACTTTCCAGCCTGTAACGTGTAACGATTTTCCAAAAGAAGAAGCTACAATTGTTCGCTCTATTAATTTTGGTCGTGTATTAAATGAAATATGTGGATGTGAAAACGAAATATATTCGTACACTTCATCGCTTAAAATTAAAATTTGCGGATACTTTTCTAAAATGGCTTCTAAATTTTCAATTTCGCTTTCTGTCCAAATTCTACCAGTTGGATTGTGCGGATTATTAATTACAATTAGCTTTGTTTTTAAAGTAATTGCATCTTCAATAGTATTAAAATTGGGCGAATAATCATGATTTAATGAAACTCGAACAGGTTTTCCTCCAGCGACTAAAACAGAAGGCTCATAACTGTCGTAACTTGGGTCTAAAATCAAGACTTCGTCACCAGCGTTTACAAAAGTGTTAATTGTAGTAAAAACACCTTGCGTAGCACCAGCAGTGATAAGCATTTCGGTACCAATATTCACTTTTCGCTGATAATTTTTCTCTGTAAGTAATGCAATTTTCTCCATCAATGAAGGTAAACCTGCCATTGGCGTATATTGATGAATGTTTTCTCTTATTAATCGTTCAGATATTTGCAATAAACGCTCATCCACTGGAAAATTTGGAAATCCTTGCGATAAATTAATAGCTCCGTGTTCGTTTGCTAATTGCGACATTACAGAGAATATGCTGGTTGTTACGTTGGGTAATTTTGACATTTTTATACTTTTTTAACTACATAAGTTACAATTCCCCAAATGATTAGGTCATTGTCTTCGGTTACTTTTATGGATTTAAATTTTGGGTTTTCTGGTTGTAAATAAATACAATCTTCTTCTATTTTAATACGTTTAATGGTAAAGTCGCCATCAATAAAACAAACTGCAATTTTATTATCTGTTGGTTCAATACTTCTATCAATCACTAAAATATCACCATCATCTATTCCAGCACCAATCATTGAATTTCCATTTGCTTTGGCATAAAAAGTGGCGGTTTCATTTTTTACAACGAGTTGGTCAATGCTTATTTTTGTTTCGTCAAAATCAGCAGCGGGCGATGGAAAACCTGCTTTTATTCCATCAGCGATAAAAGGAATTTCTTTTGCATTTTCCGTATCAGGAATAAAAAAAGTAAGTTCGGGTTTTAGTGACATTTTATTTCAAGTAATTCTTTACTATTAGTGGTATATCTTTTCGATAAATGATTTTGTTTCATTTTCCAAGTTTTATTTAGGTCTTGGTTGCCTAATCTAATTTTGCGTTCGCCTGTTTTTTTACGAATGCTATCCATCACTTTCATCAACTTCTCGTGTTTTGGATTTTCTTCTTCAAACAAATGAAATTGTTTTTCTTCTTTCGGAATAATTTCGGTTAAAATGATTCCGGCTTTATTGTAAATTTCCCCTTCTTCAAACACATTTTTTAACATCTTAATAGCAGCTTGACTCAATGTTAATGCCGATTGGCTTGCAAAAGGTAAATGTGTAAATGTTGTATAATTATAACGATTACTACTGGTTTGGTATTGATTTTTTCGAATATATAAAACAATTCCGTAACAGCATGAATTTTGCTTTCGTAATTTTTCAGAAGCCACTGTAGCAAAAGTAGAAACGCGTTCTTTCATTTCTTCAAACGTATTTACCGATTTTTCAAAGGTTCGTGTAACTGCAATACTTTTTTTAGCAGAAGGTTGCTCTTCTAATTGCAAAACCGATTTTCCTTGCAGTTCCATTTGTAAGCGCAAACCTAAAACACCCATACAATTTTGAATAAAAGCGGTGTTGTGCGCTAATGTAAAATCATAAGCGGTATGAATGTTTTTTGCTTTCATTTTTTTTGACAAACGATAACCAATTCCCCAAACGTCTTCAATTTTTGTCCATTTTAAGGCTTTAGTTCTTTTTTCATCGGTGTCAATTACATGAATGCCAGCTGTTCTTTCTTTGAACTTTTTGGCAATTCTGTTCGCAATTTTAGACAATGCTTTTGTTTCGCCAAAACCAACACAAACCGGAATTCCAACCCATTTTTGAATGCGTTTTTTTATTTGAATTCCGTAATCGTTATAATCGTCTATTTTTACCTTTTCGAAATTTAAAAAAGCTTCATCAATACTGTAATTTTCAATATCTGGAGTAAAACCTTGTAATGTTTTCATTACCCGATTACTCAAATCGCCATACAAGGCATAATTAGAAGAAAAAACTTGAATATTATGTTGTTTGATGAGGTTTTTGTATTTGAACTCAGGAGCGCCCATAGGAATGCCAAGCGCTTTTGCTTCCTCGCTTCTCGAAATAACACAGCCGTCGTTATTAGAAAGTATGACTACTGGTTTGTTTTGAAATTGAGGTTGAAAAACACGCTCGCAAGACACGTAAAAGTTATTACAATCGACTAATGCAAACATACTACAAAGATAAAGTATAATTTGCTTGGTCTTTTTGAGGTTGGGATTAATTTGTGAACAAAATATTATTTTGAAATATTGAAGTTTAAAATATTAAATATATAAACACTGTTACCTTCTTCAATTAAATTCAATTTTATATAATAATCTTTATTAGCTTCTCTGAAGAATATTTTAAAAGTTTTATTTTTAATTTCTCCTTGCTCACTTAATTCTTTAATGCTAATAAATTCTATATCCTTTAAATTAATTTTTTTGTCAATACAAGCAAGTTTTATTTTATAGAACCTATAAATAGTTTCAGATCTTTCTACATTAATATATTCTTTAAGGTCTTCTTGATTTAATGGAGTTTTATTTGAATAAGATTGGTTTAAAAGTTTTAAATATAGCTCTTTACTTATAATAAGACTTTCTAGCTCTTTCTCATCACTTTGTTTAAGAGTTTTAACAAATTTTTCAGCAAAGTTTACATATTTTTTTTCTTGTGAATTTGAAAATATCGAAAAAAACAAAAAAAAAGTAATTATAAAAATATTTTTCATTTTGATAAATTTAATCCTCCAATAAAACCTCTAAAATAGTAATGGCAGCATCACTAATTTTAGTTCCTGGACCAAAAACAGCAACTGCGCCAGCATCGAAAAGGAATTGGTAATCTTGCGATGGAATAACACCACCAACAATAACCATAATATCTTCTCTTCCGTATTTTTTTAATTCTTCAATTACTTGAGGAACCAATGTTTTGTGTCCGGCTGCTAATGAAGAAACGCCTAAAATGTGCACGTCGTTTTCCACAGCTTGTTTTGCTGCTTCAGCAGGCGTTTGAAATAACGGACCAATATCTACGTCAAATCCAACATCTGCATAACCTGTAGCAACTACTTTGGCTCCACGATCATGTCCGTCTTGCCCCATTTTAGCAATCATAATACGAGGACGACGACCATCTTTCTTCGCGAAAGCGTCGGCTAATTGTTTTGCTTTTTCAAAGCTTTCATCGTTTTTAATTTCTTTACTGTACACGCCGCTAAAACTTCTAATTTGTGCTTTATATCTTCCGAATACTTCTTCTAAAGCATCGCTAATTTCACCTAAAGTTGCTCTGTTTCGAGCTGCTTCTACTGCTAAAGATAGTAAATTATCCTTACCTGTTTTTGCAGCTTCTGTTAATTTAGCTAACGAAGCTTTTACTTTTTCGGTATTTCTTTCACTTTTAATTTTTGCTAATAATTCTAATTGCTGTTTGCGCACCATTTGATTGTCTACATCCAAAATATGCAATGGATCTTCTTTCTCTAAACGGTATTTGTTTACACCCACAATAATATCTTGTGTACTGTCAATACGCGCTTGTTTACGCGCAGCAGCTTCTTCAATACGTAATTTAGGAATACCTGCATCGATTGCTTTAGTCATTCCGCCAAGCGCTTCTACTTCTTCAATTAAAGCCCATGCTTTTTCAGCAATTTCAGCCGTTAAACTTTCTACATAATAACTTCCTGCCCAAGGATCAACCGTTTTTGTAATCTTAGTTTCTTCTTGCAAGAAAATTTGTGTGTTACGAGCAATACGCGCCGAAAAATCGGTTGGTAAAGCAATTGCTTCATCCAATGCATTTGTGTGTAACGATTGTGTTCCACCAAAAGCCGCCGCAGCAGCTTCAATTGTTGTTCTCGCTACATTATTGAAAGGATCTTGTTCGGTTAAACTCCAACCTGAAGTTTGGCAATGTGTTCTTAAGGCTAATGATTTTTCGTCTTTTGGGTTGAATTGACTCACTAATTTAGCCCAAATCATTCTACCAGCACGCATTTTAGCGATTTCCATAAAATGATTCATTCCAATTGCCCAGAAAAACGAAAGACGAGGAGCGAATGTATCAATATCCATTCCGGCAGCTAAACCGGTGCGAATGTACTCTAAACCGTCTGCTAATGTATAGGCCAATTCAATATCGGCAGTTGCACCAGCTTCTTGCATGTGGTAACCCGAAATTGAAATAGAGTTGAATTTTGGCATATTCTTACTGGTGTATTCGAAAATATCAGCAATAATTTTCATAGAAGGAGTAGGAGGATAGATGTACGTGTTTCTAACCATAAACTCTTTTAAAATATCATTTTGTATGGTTCCAGAAAGTAATTTTGGATCAACACCTTGTTCTTCTGCTGCGACTATATAAAATGCCATAATAGGTAAAACGGCACCATTCATAGTCATTGAAACCGACATTTCTCCTAATGGAATTTGATCGAAAAGAATTTTCATGTCTTCTACAGAATCAATGGCAACACCTGCTTTTCCAACATCACCTACAACGCGTTCATGATCTGAATCGTAGCCTCTGTGAGTTGCTAAGTCAAATGCAACAGAAAGTCCTTTTTGCCCAGCGGCTAAATTTCTTCTGTAAAAAGCATTACTTTCTTCTGCAGTTGAAAATCCAGCATATTGACGAACAGTCCAAGGACGGCGAACGTACATTGTTGAGTAGGGTCCACGTAAATTAGGTGCAAAACCTGCAGCAAAACCAATATGTTCTAAATTCTCAATATCTTCTTTAGAATAGCTTGATTTTACTTCAATTCCTTCAGCAGTTAAAAAGTTTTCTTTTTCAGTTTGTACTGAATTTTGACTTTTAGCTTCTGATTTTATTTGTATATGTTGTATGTCTTTTCTCATGGCTTATTCTTCTTGAGATAAACGTTCTTGTTCTAGTTTTTCGGCTAAACGTTTTTCGATAATAGGAGTAATTAACGTTTTTCGAGGATTGGTTTTTACAAAAGGGAACAATTCTAAATCGTGTTTCATTTTGTCGTTTTTGTTAGGATATTTATTGGTTCCTAATAAAACTTCTTTTCCAGAATCAAACAATTCTTGTTCTTTTTGTGCGCTTTCTGAAATTTTTCTTTGAATGGTTCCGTCAATTAATAAGGTGATAAACCCGCCTTTTGATTCTATTTTTTTGAATAAATCTAATGCTTTTTCTGCCAATTGATTGGTAAGTGTTTCAATATAATAAGCTCCATCTGCTGGATTATCTACCTTATCGAAATAACTTTCGTTTTTTAATACTAATAATTGGTTGCGAGAAATTCTGTCACCAAATTCATTTGTTTTATGATATAAAGCATCATAAGATAAATTAGAAATGGTATTAGCACCACCAAGAATTGCACTCATGCATTCAGTAGTTGTGCGCAACATGTTTACGTTATAATCGTAAAGTGTTTTATTTCTTTTTGTTGGAGTTGCTATAATATGGCAATCGAAATTATGATTATATTCGGTAGCTAAAGTGTTGAATAAGATGCGTAAAGCTCTTAGTTTGGCAATTTCGAAGAAATAATTAGTCCCTATGGCTACTTCAATAACAATAGGCTTTTTTATTTCTTTAATTCGGTTGAAATATTCATTAACATGCGCTAACGTATAAGCTAATTGTTGCGTCATGTTTGCACCAGCATTTTGATAAGTATTTGCTTGAATAGTTATGCTTGAAGCTACATTAAAATCGTTAACTTTATTTAAGATTTCAAAATCTTGATCTAGATTGTTAAACCAATTTCCATCTTTTACTAACTGTCCAATAGGATCTGTTTGAAGAAATATTGTTGCATTTTTATCTTTTGAAAAGTTAGCTATTTTTTGAATAAAACCTAATGAAAGAAACTTTAAATCGAAAAAGTAAGAAGTGTTTTTATTTGGTAAATTATTCATTAAGTCTTCTATACTAATGTTCTCATTTTCTATTGTAAAACGAATAGATTCTGCACCTCTTTCAATAGCATTTTTTGCTTTTTTATTTGATTTTTCAACATCAAAAACAAAAATGTCCTGTAGGATTTTAAAGTTTGATACGTTGGTTTTTATATTGATTGTGTTTTCCAATTCATCTTGATGGTAAAAAGGCTTAACTTTTATTCCTTCAAGACTTTCCCAAACTAACGTATCATTATAGTCGGCTCCTTTTAATTCAAATTGAATTTTTTGTTTCCATTCTTTCGAAGAAACAGCTTCAAATTCATTAAATAATTGGTTTTTATTATCTAGCACGGGTTTACAATTTTAGTATTAAAATTAGTTGCTTTTCGTTTCTTGGTCTTCTTCAAATTCAATAAGATAAATATCTTCATTTTCGCGTTTCATAAAATATTTTTCACGCGCATATTTTTCAATTTGATCACTGTTTTTAAGATGTTTAATCTTTAAACTGTCTTTTTTAATTTCATTAATATAATATTGCTTATTGGTTTCTAATTCATCGATTTCTTTATCTAAAATTCTATGTTCTAAATATGAGTAGTTATCTAGAAAAATCATCCAAACAGAAAACAATACCAAGACTAAAATGTATCTATTGCCTAGAAATTTTAGAAAAGGGAATTTAGTTAAAATATTTTGAAATCGTTTTTTCAATTACACTAATCTTTGGTTAATTACTGCTCTAACTACATCAATAGCAACAGTATTGTATTTATCATTTGGAATTATGATATCGGCATATGCTTTTGTAGGTTCAATAAATTGCTGATGCATAGGCTTTAAAGTGTTTTGATAACGACCTAAAACCTCTTCCATATCTCTACCTCTTTCTGCTATATCTCTTTTTAATCTTCTTATTAAACGTTCGTCAGAATCTGCATGAACAAACACTTTAATGTCGAACATATCTCTTAATTCAGGATTGGTAAGGATTAAAATTCCTTCAACAATCATTACCTTTCTAGGATGAGTAATGATGCAATCATCAGTTCTATCATGAGTTACAAAAGAGTAAACGGGCTGTTCAATAGTTTTACCTGCTTTTAAATCTTTTAAATGCGCTACTAATAAATCAAAATCAATAGCTCTAGGATGGTCAAAATTTATTTTTGTACGTTCTTCGTAACTTAAATGATGTGTTTCTTTATAGTAAGAGTCTTGAGATATAATTCCTACTTCCGTTGCGGGTAATTCGTTCATAATTTGGTGAACTACTGTTGTTTTTCCACTTCCAGTACCTCCGGCAATTCCAATGATTAACATAGTTGTATTATTTTTGACAAATTTAATCATTTTGAATTTAATTATGGATGATATTTTTTTCTAAAAAAACAACTTAATAATTTGTAGATGTAATTTATAGCAGTATATTTGCACTCGCTAATACGGGGTGTAGCGTAGCCCGGTCATCGCGCCTGCTTTGGGAGCAGGAGGTCGCAGGTTCGAATCCTGCCACCCCGACAAAAGTCTTGCATTAATTTGTGAGACTTTTTCTTTTATATCATTTTCTCATTTTTATGGTTATTGTTTGTAAAATGATTACATTTCAGTTTTCTAAAAAATATTTATTTAATGTATTGTGATTTTAAATAAATAGTAAATAGTAATTACATGAATACAATTCGTAAAATTTCTCTTTTTTTCTTTTTTCTTTTTTTCTTATTTACAGGAAGTATACAATCTCAAAATAAAGAGATTGATAGTTTAAAAAATGAATTGAAAATTCACAAAGAAAAAGATACAATTCGTGTTAAACTGTTAAACTATTTAGCGTTTCATAATTATAGAAACAATCCACCAGAAGCTACAACTTATGTTGAAGAAGCACTAAAATTAGCTTATGAAATAAAATCTGAAAAAAGTATTGCTCAAAGCTTATATATTAAAGGATTTGTTTACATGGAGCAAGCTAATTTTGAAGTTGCAATTAATAACTTAAATAATGCATTAAAACATTATACAACTTTAAAAGATTTAAAAGGTATAGAAAAATGTAAAAATGTCTTTGGTATTTTATATTCCTATAAAGGAGATTTTAAACTTTCTTTAAAAAGTTATGAAGAAGGAAAAGCAATTGCAGAAAAATTAGAGGATAAAAATAGTGTTGACAGGTATTTATATAATATTGGTAATGTTTATTTGAATACTGGAGAGTATCAAAAAGCAAAAGATAATTTTAAAGAATCTTTAAACATAAACAAAAAAGAAAAAGATTCTCTTGGGATGTTTAGTAACCTAAATTCTATTGCAAATGTGTATTATGAACAAGGAAATTATCCTTTATCGATAAAATACCACAATCAATCCTTATACATTGCTCAAAAGATTAAAGATTCTATTGGCATATTTCGGTCGTATAATAATATTGGAAATGTATACAGAGCTCAAAGACTGAATGATAAAGCATTACTTTACTACAACCAAGCATTAACCATAAAAGCAGCAAGTTTTAATATTAAAAATATAACGGCTTTAAAAAACAATATTGCAGGAATTTTTTATGATAAGAAAGATTACAAAAGTGCAGAAACTTATTATTTAGAATCTATTGCTTTAAGTAAAAAAATTGATGATAAAATGAATTTAACTACTGCTATTAATGGACTTGGATTTATTTACTTAGACACAAAAAAGGATGCTAAAGCTTTAAAGTTTTTTAAAGAAGCTTTAGAAATAAATGCATTAGATTATACTTCCCTCAATTTATTAGATTCCTATCATGGTTTGACAGAAACGTATTTTGACAGTAAAAATTACGAATTAGCTTTAACTAACGCTAATAAATTAGTTAAACTGGCTAAAGAAAATAATGTACTTTTTCATAAAAAAAACGCATATAATATACTCTATAGAATTTATAAAACTAAAGGTGATTATAAAAAAGCATTTCAAAATCATGAACAATATAAAATTGTCAGTGATAGTCTTTTAAATGAAGATAATATTAAAAAAATTGCAGAAATAGAATTCGAATATAAATACAAGAACGAACTAGAAAATGCCGAAAAAAGAGAAATAAAACTAACTAAAACGGTTAAAACTACAACACAAGATTTAGAAAAATCACAGCGCAATTTACTATTGGGTATTATTACATTTTTAGCCGTTGCAATGGTTTTAGGGAGTATTATTTTCTATTTAAAATTAAGAAATTCAAAAGCTAAAACGCAAAATATTATTACTGAGCAAAAGTTACTGCGTACCCAAATGACACCTCATTTTATTTTTAATTCACTATCTGTGTTACAAGGCATGATTTTAAACAAAGAAGAATCAAAGTCGGTGAATTATTTGTCAAAGTTCTCAAAATTATTACGTATTACTCTTGAAAATTCAAGAGATAAAACCGTTTTACTAAGTCAAGAATTAGAAGCGGTTGATAATTATTTATCACTTCAAAATATTGAAAATGATAAGATTAGTTTTAAGCTTTCAGTTGATGACATTGTAAATGCTAATAAAATAAAAGTGCCACCAATGCTCATTCAACCGTTTGTTGAAAATGCAATTGAACATGCTTTTAAAAACCAAAAAGAAAATTGTAGTATAGAAATTAAGCTTACATTAGTTGATTCAAAACTAATTTGCGAGATTTTAGATAACGGAATTGGTATTGATTCGAGTGAGCGAAATCAAAATAAGAATAAAAAATCATTGGCAACAAAAATTACTTCTGAACGTTTACAATATTTGTCAAAAGATTTTAAAATGAAAGGTT
Source organism: Flavobacteriaceae bacterium (assembly GCA_002862805.1). GTDB lineage: Bacteria > Bacteroidota > Bacteroidia > Flavobacteriales > Flavobacteriaceae > Flavobacterium. The sequence continues at coordinate 22,846 of PKEA01000008.1, forward strand.
CTATTACTATTAAAGATAGAAGTAAATATAACGAACAAGGTACAAAAGTAACCATTCAAATACCTTTTTTAAAACAAGAAGCATAATGAAATCAATAATAGTTGAAGATAAAGAATACATTAGAAAAGGATTAATTAGTCTTATTTCTAGTATTGATGCTGATATTGAAATAATAGGAGAATGCGAATCGGTTGAAGAAGCTGTTATAGTTGCGAAAACTTGTAAACCCGAGTTGGTTTTTTTAGATATTAATTTATCTGATGGAACCGCTTTTGATTTTTTAGAAAAAATTGATGTTATCGATTTTAAAATTATTTTCATAACGGCTTACGAAGAATATGCTTTAAAAGCCTTAAAAATTGGGGCAGTTGATTATTTACTAAAACCAGTCGATGTTGAAGAACTTAAAATTGCTTTAGAAAAAGTAGCTAAATTGACTGCTGCCGATCAAAAAAATCAAATAGTAAAGGCAAAACAAGTATTTAATAATGAAGGCAATCATTTGATTTTGTCTTTTCAAGACAGTTACCAAGTAATCAATTTAGACGAATTAATTTACTGTGAATCTGATAAAGGATATACCACTTTTTATTGTAGCGATGGTAACAAATATTTAGTTTCCAAAACACTAAAAGATTTTGAAGAACGCTTATTAGAAGCAAATTTTCAACGACCACATCAATCGTTTATGATTAATATGAAGTTTGTCGATAAATATGATAAATCAGGTACTATTTATTTAAAAAACGGAACTAAAATCCCTGTGTCTTCTCGAAAAAAAGAAAGCTTCCTATCTTCATTATTCAATTGGAATAAGAAATAACCTTCATCTTTTTAAATCAAATTTTCAGTAAGCTTTAACGAATATCGATTGGTAGTAATCGAATATTGGTTTGGTATTTCATAGTGTGTTTTCAAAAATTACCTTTAACTATTAATCGTTAAAAAAAACATTATGAAAATTAAAAATTTAACACTGTCAATTTTATTAATTTCCTTACTATCATTAAGTTGTAGTAGTGATGATGAAGGAACTCCTAAAACTTTAGTAAACTATACGGTAACTATACAATCAGACGCTACTACTGGAAAAGATGCAGCTCTAGGTTCTGCTGCACCAGATACAAATTATGGTACTCATACAGATTTTATGTCAAATAAATTTAGTGCTGGTACTGTAAGAAGTCTTATTCGTTTTGATTTTTCAAGTATACCAACTGATGCTATTGTAAATAGTGTGCATGCCTCTTTTTATTCCTATGTGTCTCCAAGTAATGGCAGCAACTTTATAGGAAAAGGAGAAAGTTATTTACAAAAAGTTGATGCTGCTTGGGATGAAACTACAGTAACTTGGAACAATCAGCCAACAAGTTCAATAGATAACCAAGTGTATCTAGCAAATGCTGCAAGCGCTGTTCAAGATTATTTAGATCTTGATATTACGGCAACTGCTGCAGGAATGATAAATGATCCTGCTACAAACCACGGTTATGTTCTTAGACTTGTTGATGAAACTGTAAGTAATAATAAATTAATCTTTGGGTCAAGTGATAATACAAATGCTAGTTTGCATCCAAAAGTTGTGGTAGAATATTCGGTTTATGAGTAAAAGAAATTAAAAAAATATCATGAAAAAAGTAATTAAAAAAAGCTATTTAGTAGCTGCAGTTTTATTAGCAACAATAGTAAGCTGCAATAGCGATGATGATACATCAGCAACTCCAATTAATATAGAAAATTTAGAAGTAACAATCGATGAAAACCCAACAAATGGTCAAATTATTGGTACAGTTCAAAGTAATAGTAATGATGCGTTAACCTATAATATTACAACGCAAACACCAGCAGGAGCCTTGAGTATTAATGCTGCTACAGGAGAATTATTAGTAGCAGATGCTTCCTTTTTTGACTACGAAGTAAATCCTACAATAACTGCAACTATTTCTGTTTTAGAGGCAACAAATTCAGGAACGGTAACGATTAATCTTAATGACTTAAATGAAGTGGGTGAATATAAATTTGGAGGAGTGATTTTTTGGGTAAATCTTTTGGGTAATGAAGGATATTCTGTGGCTATGGATAACCAAAGTGCTGCTGCTCCTTATGGATGTTTGCATACAGCTACAGGTGCTACAGCTACAGCTATTGGAACTGGTCAAGCTAATACTAATGCTATTCTATCTATTTGTACAACATCTGGGACAGCTGCAGATTTGGTAGATAATTTGAATACTAATGGGTATGATGATTGGTTTTTGCCAAGTCAAGATGAAATGAGAGAAATTATGAATAATATGATTATAATTAATACAACTCTAACAAATAACGGAGGAGCTGCTTTCTCAGTCGCTAATGCAAATTATTGGACTTCTACCGAGTCTACAGCTGCTGAAGCTAGAGTATATAATTTTACAAATGATTGGTTTCCTACTGATTATAAATCTAATCTTCATCCAGTTAGAGCTGTAAGAGCTTGGTCAGATTTTTAATTCATTCACGAAAAAATAGTTTAACCGATCAAATTTGTTATTTTTATAAAAATAACAGCCAAAATAAACATTAAACTTTAAACCAATGGAAAAATTAATTACAATTAAAAGCGAGTTCAATTCATTAGACTTACTTAACGATTTTTTAAAAAAAGAAAACACATTTGAGTCTTCTAAAGAATATGATAGTTGGGATGTAAGAACAGATGCAAATGGACAAATGGAACAATGCCTTATCATTAAAAAAAGTGCAATGCATGGAATGAAAGTTTATTTTCAAAAAGACAATACTTTGAAGTTAGATTACATTATTCCTAATAAATTGATGAATGCTTATTTTGGAAAAAGTCAAAAAAGTCATCAAAATATACTTGAAATAGTTACAGGAAAAATAAAAGAAACAGTACTTGCGCCCGCTCAAAAAAAAGCTTTTCAAGAAATGGAACAAGTGTTTAATAAAATTACCGCTTAATGAAGTATTTATTATTTTTTGTATTGTTTTTAACTTCTATTAGTAGTTTTTCACAAGAAGATTGGGTGAAAACAGAAGGAACAATTACTGAAATTACAATTCATAGCGGTAGGAAAACTAGAGAAACAGCTGTTGTAAAGTTTAATTTAGAAGATGGAACAGAACAATTAGGCAATGTGGAGCTTTTTAGAATTCCGTTTATAGGAAGTATGAAATCTGTTGGAGATACAGTTGCTGTTAATTATAACAAAAAGAATCCTGTTCTTTTAGAAACTGTTTTTGGTAAGTTTCTTTCTAGTTACGGAATGTATATATTAATATTTTTAGGAATTATTTTTTCAATAAAACCTTTTCTTACTAAAAAAGCGCAGTCTGCTGATAAATAAAACTAATATAAGGCAGTTAAGAATTCTAAAAATGTAGTTATGAGTATTTTAAAAAGATTTTTACTTTACTTGGGCATTAGTAGCATTCTTAGCTGCTTTTTTATATATGCGATTTATTTTAGGCCCTAAGCCAGAATCAACATCTGTTTTAATGACAATGTTTAGTCTGTTTTACGATTATGCTTTTCTCCATATTGGATTAATAATTGGAAGTATAATTACATTATTATTTATACTAATTGATGTTCTTTACTTAAAGGGAAAACTAAAATTTGGTATGAAATCTTTATTTATACGTTTCTTTATTCTTATTTTTATAACTGTTATTGTTGCATTCATTCATTATTTATTAGAAAAAGTTATTGATGTTATTTAAAAAAAACAATTAAAATGAAATCAACTTTAACTTTTCTATTGCTGCTTACTTCATTGTTTTCTTTTTCGCAAATTACAATTCCTAATGGATTTTCAGAAGTTACAAAAAGCCCATCGAATGGAAAAAAAATGGAAAAAATTTTTATGCTTTTTGATAATGATTCTATCAATGATACAGCAATTTTGGCTCAAGATAAATCAGAATTTTCAAGTTATATATTACTAATATTTTTATCTAACAAAAATAAAACCTACGAAATAAATTTAATCAGTTTGAATGATTTTAGCATTTATCCTGTACAAATAAAAGCAAAGAAAAATGTTATTGAATTTGGCTATTTTGAAGATGGTACTGCTGCTTTCGGCAGATTTATAAAGTTAAGATACAATTCAAAAAAAGAGCAAATTCAAGTTATAGGATATGATGTAGAATACAAATCTTCGCCTACAGAATATATTAATAAATCGTATAATTTAATTACAGGAGATTATATTGTTAAAAGAACATATAATGACGAAAGTAAAAAGATAAGTACTGAAAAGTTTTCAGGAAAAAATATTTTTTTTAAAAATGCTGTTTTTATTGAAAATTTAAATGAAGAAATGATAACGAATTTAGATGAAGTTGGAAATAAATATGAATAATAATGAATCCAATATAAAATGCCTAATACAATTTATATGAAAGATAATTTTTGGATAGCTGCCTTTATGATTTTTGCATACTTCAGTTGTACGGCTCAACATAAAAACAGTACTGATTTTGTTCCTAAAGGTTATGTTGTTTTTGATAAATCTTTTGGGGATTTAAATAAAGATGGACAAGAAGATTGTATTCTTATTATAAAAGGAACAAATAAAGACAATATTGTAATAAATAGATTCGACGAAAAAGTTGACCGTAACCGAAGGGGGATTATCATTTTATTTAAAACTCAAGAAAGTTATCAATTGGTAACAATGAATTATAATTGTTTTTTTTCTGAGAATGAAGATGGTGGTGTTTACTTTCCTCCAGAACTTTTGGTAAAAGTAGAAAGAGGAAATTTAATTATTCATTATGCGCATGGACGATATGGATTTTGGCGTTATACTTTTAGGTATCAAGATGCAAACTTTAAATTAATTGGGTATGATGAGAGTAGTGGAGGAATAGTTATAAGTAATGAACTAAGTATTAACTTTCTAACCAAAAAGAAATTAATTAGAGAAAACACTAATGAAAATGCAGTTGGCGGAGATGAGGTTTTTAAAGAAACTTGGAGTAAAATTGCAATAAATGAACTAATACTTCTATCAGAAATTAAAGATTTTGAAGAATTTCGTATCCCTTATTGATTAAACACAAAAAAATATGGAAGTAATACTAATACTTTTTCTTTTATTAATTGTATTCCTTTTTTTGTATTTCATTTTTAAGATAATAAAATGGATTTTGAAAGACAAAACAAGAATTAAAGGGACTGCTACTTTAGCCGCTGTATCGGTTTTGTTAATACTTATAAATAAAGTGTTTTTTACAAAAATGGAGTTTATTCAATCTAAAGCAATATCTAATTTATACATTGTTAAAAATCCAGTAGAACATAAAGATTCATTGCACAATGAATTGAAAAAAGTTGTTCTAAAAAAAGTGAATAATGAAGTTCTTAACCAAATTGAAAAGTATAAAAAAATAAACCCAAATGATTCAATTGTAGAATTGAAATACACTATTGATTTTTATGAATATTCCAAAGGTTCAATGTTTATTCCTTTTGGTGATGCAGGAACTTATTATTTTATAGAACATGAAGAAGATCCTGGAGGATTTAGTGTTGAAGTTTTAGACATGTACACAAATTATCACATCGCATCATTTAATTTAAAATTTTGTAAGGATGATACAATTAATTATTTTGGAACAATAGATTATTATAATGGTTGGAAAATTATTAAAACAGATACATTAATTAATTTATGTAAATAAATGAAAAGCAAACTCCTTATAGTATTTTTAATTTCAAGCCTTGTTTTTGTTGCTTGTAATTCTAATGTGAAAAATAAAAACATCAATTCTCAAAAAGTAGATATTGAAAAGCAGACTGAAAATTTGACAGAAAAAATTATCTCACCAAATAAATTAAGTGAAATATGGCAAAGTCTTCCGTTAAAACAATTACAAATTATAGATACAACTTCTTTTGATAATATAAATGATAATAAGGTTTTTAATGCGGAACAATTAAAATCGTTACAAATTGAAGCAATTTATCCAAATTTTTTTGAAGAAAATACTCATTTCAAAGTAAGTCCATCTTATAAAATAAATTTATCTAAAGAATTTTATACCATTGTAATAAATGTTTTTAAAGGAGAACATGAATTGGAAACAGTTTTAATCAATTACGATAGTTCAAATGAAAATTTGATTGATTTTAAAATTATTGCTTATGATGAAATTGCAGAAAGTATTTCCAAAAAAAAGTCTAAAATAGAAAAGGAGAGCATTACAATTAGTGACGAATTTTATTTGGAAGAAACTAAAATTGAAGTTTCAAAATTTCATATTAACAGAAATGGTGAACTTAATCCAATTAAAACTGAATTCACAAGTGTTATAAGGCCAAAAAAAGACATTTTATTAAACAAAGTTTATGTCGATACAATTCAATTTTCATCTTACAATGATGATTATGATTATAAATTGTTGCTGGGAAAAAAGAAAGGGAAATCAGTATCTTTAGTTTATAATTGGGAATGGGAAACGAATAAAAAACTAAACTTCAAGCATGATGATTATATAAAAGTCACATGGAAAATGGACAGTATTTTCGTCGCTGGTGATGGAGAAACATTAGACTTCAAAGAAAGAGCTATTAATGCAGAAAAAATTAAATTTTAAAATATTCAAGAAAGTATCAAATGAAAATTATTATCACACAACTTTTTTTCTTTATTACTATAGGTGTTTATTCGCAAGAGACTTCTCTTTTAGATTCTGTTTTAGGTCAATTAAATTTAAAAAAATCAAAAATTAAAACTGAATTAGTTGTTTTTAAAAGTTTTCCTAATAATTTAAACGAAACAATAATTGTGATCCCGGAAATAGTTGATGAAGGTGAAATGTATTTCGAGTTGAATAGTCATATTCTTATAATTGATAGTAAAAGTGGAAATATAAAAAGCTACTTTTTTGAAAGTTCAAAGACAAATAATTGGATTTCAGATGCAATACAATTAACTGAAATTACAATTGACACAGCTCCTTATAAAGTTTCAAAAAATGAACGTGCATTTGGAATTAGATTGCATTTTATAGGTAGTTCTCGGCCAAATCCTTATGAGAACGAAATAATTTCATTATTTGTACAGTCAAAGAACAAATTAAAAAAGATTTTAAATAATTATGAAATTTCTTATAATGGAGGAGAATGGGATACAAATTGTGAAGGTAAATTTGTTGATGAAAGAAAAGTGCTTATTATTTCTAATAATAAAACAAATGGACTTTTTGATATTTTAGTAAAAAATAAAATTTCTGAAACAACTAATTATATTAATGAAAATGGTGAATGTAATTATATTGAAAAAAATAAAACTAAAAAAAAGAGCCTAAAATTTAATGGGTATGAATACAAATAATTCAGACTTTTAAATAATATTTTAAAAACGTATATTTTTTTATATTTATAAAGAAAAATTGTAATAAGATTAAATTATAGTTAAATTGATTTTTTTGTAATTTATATAACACTTCAATACTTTCAAATTTATTACTTTTGAACTTTATAAATAATACAATACAATTATGTCAGATACAATAGAGAAAGTAAAATGCTTAATTATAGGTTCAGGTCCTGCAGGTTATACTGCAGCAATTTATGCAGCTAGAGCAAACATGAACCCTGTTTTATATCAAGGAACCCAGCCTGGAGGTCAATTAACTACTACAAATGAAGTAGAAAATTTCCCAGGTTATGTAGATGGAGTTACAGGACCAGAAATGATGATTCAATTACAAAGTCAAGCACAAAGATTTGGAACAGATGTTCGCGATGGTTGGGCAACAAAAGTTGACTTTAGCGGCGAAGTTCACAAAGTTTGGATTAACGACACTAAAGAAATACACTGTGAAACTGTAATTATTTCTACAGGAGCTTCTGCTAAATATTTAGGATTGCCTTCTGAACAAAAATACCTACAATTAGGTGGTGGAGTTTCTGCATGTGCAGTTTGTGACGGATTCTTTTATAGAAATCAAGAAGTTGTAATCGTTGGAGCAGGAGATAGTGCTTGTGAAGAAGCACACTATTTATCTAAATTATGTACCAAAGTTACTATGGTTGTAAGAAAAGACGAATTTAGAGCGTCTAAAATTATGGCTGAACGTGTTCAAAAAACAAAAAACATTACTATTATGTTCAATACTGAAACTGATGAGGTTTTAGGAGACGGACAAGTGGTTACTGGTGTAAGATTAAAAAATAATGTTACTGGCGAATTAACAGAAATTCCTGCAACTGGATTTTTTGTTGCTATTGGACATAAACCAAATACAGATATTTTTAAAGATTATATTGATTTAGATGCAACAGGTTATATTAAAAATATTCCAGGAACTTCTAAAACTAACGTAGCTGGTGTTTTTGTAGCTGGTGATGCAGCTGATCATGTGTACAGACAAGCAATTACTGCTGCTGGTACTGGTTGTATGGCTGCATTAGATGCAGAACGCTATTTAGCTTCAAAAGATTAATTTAAATTATTATATAAAAAAATCCCGAATTAAATTCGGGATTTTTTTATGTTTATTTCTGAGTAATTCTTATTTCTCTTTTTTATACAAAGTCGTATTGTTGGTAAATTTTACAATTTCAATTTTTGGTTCACCTAATAACTCAATTTCTGATTTTCCTGCAGCCGAAATTTTAATGTTTTTTGCCACATTTACACTTGCTTTAGCATAACTTTCTACAGTAATATCTAAATTTGAAATAGTGAATTTTTTAGCAATTAAATCTGAACTGTTATCAAGTCTTACTTTAGCCATTGAAGCATCACCTTCTATTTGTGCCTTCCCTTTTTGGTATAAATCTATCTTCACTTCTGGCGAAGCAATTAAGGCTTTTAATTCGGCATCCTTGCTAACTTCTACAGTTGTATTATCTGCTTTTATATTTAATTCTGCTTCTGACTTATCGTTTAACATAATTGCAAAAAACTTAGATCTTACATTTAGAAATGAACGCGAATTGTCGTAATTTTTAACCGTAATATTTTCTAATTCTATATCTGCTAAAGCATGAATTTTAGTATCATGTTTTGCAGTAATAAGCTTTAAATTATCAGTGTAGTTTATTCTAACAGAAAATTTCTTTTCTCCGTAAACGTCTTTTAAGGAATTTATTCTTAATGTGTTGCCTAGAATTGTGTAATTGATAATATCATGTAAATTGTCATCTGCTTCTATTTCTAAAGATGCAGAATCTGCTTTTACTAAATATATTTCTAGATTGTCTTCAACATCAATGTTTTCAAAGTTTTCTAATTTTTTAATACTAAGAGTAACAATTTTAGAACCTTTAATTCTTTCTTTCTTTTGTCCGAATGTTAATGAACAGGTAAAGACAATTAAAAATAAAAGTGTAATTTTTTTCATTATAAATTTTATTTGTTTTTTTAAATAGTAGCTCAAGAATCATTCCACTTTATAACTAATTAGGAATAATAAATAGAGAAATACTTATATGACAAATATAAAAAAAAACATCAGTGTTAGTACTGATGTTTGATTTTTGTATTACTTAAAATATAGATTCTATAATGTTAATGATAAAAGTAAACACAAATTCTATTATTTGGACAACTAGCTTTATCATGATTGATTTTTTTTGGATTAGTAAATTTAAATAAAAGTGTTTTTTTTGCTGTTAATTTTTTATTAATTCTTTGTTAAAAGACTTATTTTAATATTTATTCTTTATCAACACTTCCGCCAGATGTTTCTTCTTTTGTAATTTTTGTAGGTTCTTGAATGTAGTCAATAGAACTTCCGCTTGATGCTTTTGCATCTAATTTTACAATTGGATTTACAGTAGTTGAACTTCCACTTGTAGATTGTGCGAAAACTTCATTTACAGCAAGGTTACTGGCGTCTATTTCGCTTCCGCTAGACGATTGTGTTTCTAGACGCAAAGCTTTTCCAGATGCTTTTATTTCACTTCCGCTTGTAGATTCGCAACTTACACTTTCGTATTCTAATTCTACATCAATTTCACTTCCGCTACTTGATTTTAAAGCAATAGATGAGCCGTTTAATTTATTTTTTGATGTTATAGATGAGCCACTTGAAGATTCTAAACTTGAAATTGTTTGCATCTTAACTCTAACTTTAATTGCAGACATATTATTTATATTTCCATCGATTTTTACAATTAGAGTTCCGTTTTCAACTTTAGTAATAACATATTCAATTAAATTATCATCAGTTTCTACTTCAATTTCAGTAGGACTTCCTTGTTCTATTATAACATCAACACCTGAACTAGCAGAAATTTTAGTAAATTTTTGATCGATATTTCTTTTTTCAGAAATTATATTTCCGCTTCCGTCAATACCGTTTCCAAAGTTTATATTATGTTTACATGAAGTAAAACCTACTAATATAAATAGAGCGAATAATTTAATTGTTGTTTTCATGTTTAACTAGTTTAGTTGATTTCTACTTTTATTTTTTTAATTTCAGACTTGATTTCGTCTTTGATTTCATTTTTTATTTGATCAATATCTTCTTTAGAATTACTTACTTTCTTTACTAAAACTCCATTTTTATCATAATATAAAGTGGTAGAAATACCAGGGTTTGAGTCTTCATTAATTTCTATGTCAATATTGTCATTATTTAAACAATTTAAACAATCCATCTCAGTTCCGTTTACTTTATAATAGAATCCTTCAGGACCGTAATATTTACTAATGTCTGAATTATTAGAAGTTAAATAATCGGTTATTGATTCTTCAGGAAAAATTACAAATCCATTTGGTAAATAAAGATAAATATGAACCTCTTGATCTCTGTATTTGTTTTTAAAATCGGTAACAAAATAATTGTCTAATTTAATTTTATTTCCTTGAATATCAAAATGATAGTTTATTTTTTCTGCTCTATTCTTAGCTTCAGTAATTGATTTTCCATCGGCAGTTTTTTCAACTTGAAAATAAGGAACATCTTTATCTGTATTCATTAAATGCAATCTCACATTTGTAGAGTAAATAACTTCATTGTTATTTTCGTCATGTGTAAACTTACTTGAAGTTTTTCTGCTTACGCTTTTAGAATAGAAATCATTTACTTCCATTTTTATAAAAAGTGTATCAGTAGGCTGAATATTTAAAAATTCTTTTTGAACCACTTTCCCTTCAAATCCAACTTGGTTTGCTTGTTGTACTCCTAAATATATTGTAAAACCTACTGCAATAATCCAAATAGCAATTAAACCATATTTTACATAATTAGCCATTGGCTTCATGTTGTTTACTAATAATTTTAATCCTAAAACAATTAAGAATAAAAATGGAATTCCTACGGTAAGCAATAATAAAATTCCTTGTAACCAAAATGGTACATCGCTATAAAATGGTGAACTTAAGTTGTTAAATGTTATTTTTTCTGACAATGAAAACGAGAAAATCATTATCAAAGAGCCAATAACAATTGCTAATAGTGATGTAGATGCAATAAATATCATAAATGCACCAATAATTTTAGCAAATACTTTAAAAATGGATAAAAATAAATCGCCAATTGTTGAAGCAACTTGGTTTGCGCCCGATTTTGCTGTGTTTGCAATTTTTTGATGATCTATATTGTTTATTTTTCCAGTAATATCATCAAAACCTTCTTTTACTTTTTTTTCAATATTAGAAATGTTTATGGGTTCACCTTTCATTTCTAGTTTTTGATTATTAGTAATAGCTTCAGGAACTAAAATCCATAAGATAATATAGATTAATAAACCTGTACCAAAACCGAAGAATAAAATTACCATAATTATTCTCAACCATAATGGATCAATTCCAAAATAATGACCAAGACCAGCTAAAACTCCACCTAACATTGAATTATCTCTATCTCTATATAATTTTTTTGTGTTAGTATAGGTTCTGTTGTTTGAATAATCTGAATTAAAACTTGAAGTTGAGTCTTCATCAATTTTATAATCTTCTGGTTGTCCCATTATAGAAATAACTTCATCGATTTCTTTAATTCCAACTACTTGTTTTTCGTTTTGTAAACGCTCTTGAAAAAGTTCTGCGATTCTACTTTCAATGTCTTTAACAATTTCATCTCTTCCGTCTGGTGAAAGTGAACGTTTTACAGCATCAAAGTATCTTGATAACTTTTGATAGGCATCTTCATCTATATGAAAGAAATAACCTCCTAAATTTATACTTATTGTTTTGTTCATGACTTTTAGTTTTGACTTGTTATAATGTTAACCGCATCAGATAATTCTGTCCACGTTGTATTTAATTCTAATAAAAATTCTTTTCCTTCATCTGTTAATCCGTAGTATTTACGAGGTGGCCCAGATGTAGATTCTTCCCAGCGATAGCTTAATAATCCGTCGTTTTTTAATCGTGTTAATAAAGGATAAACTGTTCCTTCTACAACGAGTAGTTTCGCTTCTTTTAGAGTTTCTAGTATTTCAGAAGTGTAAGCATCTTTTTCTTTTAAGACCGATAAAATGCAAAACTCTAAAACACCTTTTCTCATTTGAGCTTTTGTGTTTTCAATGTTCATAATGCTTTTTGATTTTTTTAATTAAACTGTTCATTTTTTGATTGTTGATTGATTTGATGATATTTTAATTTACTTGATAAATGGTATTGTTAATGGATATTTATAGTATTCTCCGTTTGATGATTTTGCTGAAGCATAAATGATTAAGAAAAATTCACCAATCTTAACAAAGAATAATAATAAAATTGCTGTAAAGCCTAAAATGACATAACCAGTTATATTATGATGAGTTAGAATGTCATTTAAATAAACTTCTTGCTCATTAATTCATGATAAATCTATTGTATGGATTAACCATAATATAAATGTAGGTACAGCAATAATTAAAAATACAATTGAATATAAAAATACACTTAATTGAAAATTTATGGCTTGTTTTCCGTTATGATCAATAAAAGTGGAATCATTTTTTTTAGATGACCAAATTAGTAATGGTAAAATAATACCACTAAAAGGTATAATGTATTGACATAATGATGATAAATGTATCAATGTTGCGGTGCTTTTTTCGTTTGATGTTTCCATAATTATACTATAACTATTATTTTCTTATGCAAATATATGTCTAAAAAAAGGTATTATGTAACGCATAGTACTTAAATTTAACAAAAAATTAACATAAATAAAAATAGTAGGCATGCATACTATTTTTTAATATATTTACAAAAAAATCATAATTATGAAATTCACTCCTTCAAAATTAAACGCTTTTGTATTTTTTAAACTTCCATCTGCTTTTTGGAGCGGAGTTAGAGTAAAATCAATTACGGAAGAAAAATGTGAAGCAACAGTTAAGCACAGGTGGTTTAATCAAAACCCATTTAATTCAATGTATTTTGCTGTACAAGCTATGGCTGCTGAGTTTACAACAGGAGCATTAATGATGATGCAAATTAAAAAAAGCGGAAAAAGTATTTCAATGTTAGTTGCTAATAATAAATCTACTTTTACAAAAAAAGCAACTGGCAGAATTACTTTTACTTGTAATCAAGGACATTTAATTAAGGAAACGATCCAAAAAGCAATTGATACAATGGAAGGGCAAACGGTTTGGTTAACTTCTACAGGTTTAAATGAAGAAGGTATTCAGGTTTCAGAAATGCAATTTGAGTGGACAATTAAAGTTCGAAAATAACTCATTTTCAAACAAGTGTTAAGATACGTTAATTACCTTTCATTAAACTATTTTCATTCGTAACTTTGATATAAATCAAATTTCTAATGAAAGTCTTAATTACAGGTGCAACAGGTTTAGTAGGTAATGAATTAATAAAAATACTATTGCAAAATGGTATTTCGGTTAATTATCTAACAACTTCTCGAGGAAAAATTGCAAATGAAAATAACTATAAAGGTTTTTTTTGGAACCCTTCAGTAGGAGAAATTAGCGAAGAAGCTTTTACTAATGTTGATGTTATTGTTCATTTAGCGGGAGCAACTGTTGCTAAAAGATGGACCAATAGTTATAAACAAGAAATTATGAATAGTAGAATAGATTCTACTAGATTGCTTTATAAAACGCTTGAAAGAATAAATCATCAAGTAAGTCAAATAGTTTCTGCTTCAGCCATAGGTATTTATCCAGATAGTCTTACTAAAGTATATCATGAAACTGATCTAGAAGTTGATAATTCTTTTTTAGGAAATGTTGTAAAACAATGGGAGGATGAAGTTAATCAATTTAAAAACTTAGATATTTTAGTTGCTAAAATAAGAATTGGGTTAGTTCTTTCTAAAAATGGTGGAGCTTTACAAGAAATGGTTAAACCAATTAAAATAGGAGCCGGAGCTGCTTTTGGTTCGGGAGAACATTATCAGTCATGGATTCACATTCAAGATTTAGCAGCTGTTTTTTATCACATCATTCAATATAAAAGAGAAGGGATCTATAATGGAGTTTCTCCTTATCCAGTAACAAATAGTCAATTAACTAAAGCAATTGCAAAAACATTAGGTAAGCCTTTATTTTTACCAAATATTCCAAAGTTTGTAATGAAATTAATACTTGGTGATATGCATCAATTATTATTTTCTAGTCAACATGTAAGTTCTAGGAAACTATTAGACGAAAATTTCCAATTTAAATATGCTTCTTTAGATAAAGCATTACATGATTTATTAAAATAAAAAACCGCCAATTGGCGGTTTTTTATTTTAATTTTTATTTTTTCGTTGCTTTCAATTTTACAACAAGTTCAATATCATCATTTACAAACTTATCTTTTAAATCGTCAAAAATTGATTTTGAAGCATAATTTACATTCCAATGTGTTCTGTTTATAAGAAAAGCATCAGAAGTTAATGTCATTTCATCACCATTATTAGTGGTTGTTGCAGTAAATTCAACTGGTTTTGTAACTCCTTTTAAAGTTAAATTTCCATTTATTTTAGCTTTACCATTTTCTGCTGTTATACTAACAATTTCAAATGTTCCTTCAGGAAACTTAGTTACATTAAAGAAATGATCTTCTCCTGCTTTGTCTCCAGTACCTTTTAAATGAGCTTCTAAATCTTCTTTTCCATCTCCAGCAGCTAAGTCAGATACTACTATAGAATTCATATCAATAACAAACATCCCGCTTTCAATGGTGTCATTTTTAACTGCCAATTCTCCCGACTTTAAATTGATTGTTCCATTGTGCTTTCCAGATGGTTTAGAGCCTGTCCATTCAATTACAGAATTTTGAGTATCTACAGTATAGTTTGTACTTTCTATAGATGCAGTTGCAACTTCTCCTGCTTCCTCACTATCGTTTTTTTCTCCTTTACAAGATACATTTAAAGAAATAGTAGCTAATACAAATAAGCTTAAAATACTTTTTTTCATAGTTGTTGTTTTTTTATGTTAATTACAAATTTAAAAAATCAACATTTCAAAATATCTTAAAAACTTCCTAATTTTTCTAAAAAAGAATTTTTTTTCAAATCAATTGTGCTGACAATTTGACATTTTTAAACATTTGGCAATACATTTGCAATTACTTTTAAAATAATAAAATGTTTAAAAAAATACGCAAATATATGAGTCAAGATAGTACTGAAAACATGGAAAAAGAAATTGTACAAGACGAGAATGTTTCAGAAAATCAAGAAGCACAACAGCCAGAGTTAACTGTTGAGGAACAACTTGCAGAAGATTTAGCAAAAGAAAAAGACAAGCACTTAAGGCTTTTTGCTGAATTTGAAAATTACAAAAAAAGAACAGCAAAAGAACGTATGGATTTGTTTAAAACAGCAAATCAAGAAGTTTTACAAGCAATGTTGCCCGTAATGGACGATTTTGACAGAGCTATGACACAAATTGCAAAATCTGAAGATGAAGCTATTGTGAAAGGAGTTGAACTTATTCATGAAAAACTTAAAAACACTTTAGTTTCAAAAGGATTAGAAGAAGTTGAGGTAAGAGTTGGTGATGTTTTTAATGCAGATTTTGCCGAAGCAATTACTCAAATTCCTGCCCCTTCAGATGATTTAAAAGGTAAAATTGTAGATGTGCTTGAAAAAGGATACAAATTAGGAGATAAAATTATTCGTTTCCCTAAAGTAGTTATTGGACAATAATTGTACTTACCTTTTTTAATGAATTTAATTTAAAAGATGAAAAAAGATTTTTACGAAATATTAGGCATTAGTAAAAGTGCTACTGCAGCAGAAATTAAGAAAGCATATCGAAAAAAAGCAATTGAGTTTCATCCTGACAAAAACCCGGGAGATGCAACTGCAGAAGAAAACTTTAAACTAGCAGCCGAAGCTTATGAAATATTAAGCGACCCTAATAAAAAAGCAAAATACGACCAATATGGACATTCTGCATTTGAAGGTGCTGGTGGTGGTTATGGCGGTGGCGGACATATGAATATGGACGACATTTTTAGTCAATTTGGTGATATCTTCGGAAGTGCTTTTGGAGGCGGTGGCGGTTTTGGTGGTGGTTTTGGCGGCGGTCAAAGACGAGTTAAAGGAAGTAATTTACGCATTAAAGTAAAGTTAACTTTAGAAGAAATCGTTAATGGAGTTGAGAAAAAAGTTAAAGTTAAGCGCAAGGTTCAAGCGCAAGGAGTAACTTATAAAACTTGTTCAACTTGTAATGGAAGCGGTCAAGTAATGAAAGTTACAAATACCATTTTAGGTAGAATGCAAACTGCAACTACTTGTCATTCTTGTGGTGGAGCAGGCCAAATGATGGACCACAAACCTCAAGGTGCAGATGCTCAAGGAATGATCTTACAAGAAGATACTGTTTCAATTAAAATTCCTGCAGGAGTTGTAGATGGAATGCAGTTAAAAGTTTCTGGAAAAGGAAATGAAGCACCAGGTTCAAATAGTGTTTCTGGAGATTTAATTGTTGCAATTGAAGAGTTAGAACACGAATTTTTAAAACGTGAAGGAGAAAATTTACATTACGATCTATATGTAAGTTTCCCTGAAGCTGCTTTAGGAGTTTCTAAAGAAATTGAAACTGTTTCTGGAAAAGTAAGAATTAAACTTGATGAAGGAATTCAATCTGGGAAAATTTTAAGATTAAAGGGTAAAGGTGTACCAAGTATTAACAGTTATGGAACTGGTGATTTGTTAGTTCATGTTAATGTTTGGACTCCAAAAACATTAAACAAAGAACAAAAACAGTTTTTTGAAAAAATGATAACTGATGAAAACTTTACTCCAAGTCCTGAAAAATCTGATAAATCATTTTTTGAGAAAGTAAAAGATATGTTTTCATAATTCAATAAAATTATATACATTTGGAATTCACTTTTTTATATTAAAAGTGAATTTTCTTTTTCATAGCAATTTTCCCATCCTATTGCAAAATAGGGTGGGTTTTTTTGTAACGGAATACTTATTTTACACACTAATTTATATCACATATAAAATTTTAGAATGGATCCTATTTTAAAAGTTCAAAACGTAGTTAAGCAATTTGGTAATTATAATGCATTAAGTAATGTTTCTTTAGAAGTGCCTAAAGGAAGTATTTATGGATTATTAGGTCCAAATGGAGCTGGAAAAACGACTTTAATTCGTATCATCAATCAAATTACAATGCCCGATTCTGGAGAGGTATTTTTAGATGGTAAGAAATTAATGCCAGAAGATGTTCAATATATTGGATATTTGCCAGAAGAAAGAGGATTGTATAAATCTATGAAAGTAGGCGAACAATGTTTATATTTAGCTCAGTTAAAAGGACTTTCGTACCAAGAGGCAAAAAAACAATTAAAATATTGGTTTGAAAAATTAGAAATAGAAGGTTGGTGGGATAAAAAAATTCAAGAGCTTTCAAAAGGAATGGCTCAAAAAATTCAGTTTGTAGTAACTGTTTTGCATAAACCTAAATTATTAATTCTTGATGAACCATTTTCTGGTTTTGATCCTGTAAATGCAAATTTAATTAAGGACGAAATAATTGAGCTAAATAAAAATGGTACTTCGGTTATCTTTTCAACGCATAGAATGGAAAGTGTCGAAGAAATGTGTGATTATATTGCATTAATTCATCAATCAAATAAATTAATTGAAGGTAAATTATCTGAAGTTAAAAGACAATACAGGAGCAATACTTTTCAAGTGGGAATTATTACCCAAAATATTGAAGGTTTAATGGTTCAGTTGACTCAAAAATTTAAGGTTGGTTCTACTAATTTTAAATCATTGAATGATGACATTAAATTAGAAGTTGAACTAGGTAATCTTAATTCAAATGAATTGTTGTCTATTTTAACCAATTTCGGACAAGTAACTCATTTTGTGGAAAAAATTCCAAGTGTAAATGACATTTTTATTCAATCAGTTAGTAAATAAATCGCAATTAAAATAAAAAATATATGAACGTTTTAAGTTTAATTATAAAAAGAGAATTCATAGCGAAAGTTCGTAATAAGTCTTTTATTGTAATGACTTTTTTAGGACCACTTTTGTTTGTTGGAATGTCCTTTTTAATTGGATATTTATCTAACATGAATAAAGATTCAATTACAGAAATTGCTATTCATGATGAAAGCGGATTATTAAAAAATAATTTCAAAAACACTAAGCATACGCATTATATCGATTTATCTGTAATGCCAATAAATGTTGCAAAAGATACGGCTAACAATAATTATGAAGGTTTGCTTTTTATTCCAAAAGTAGATTCATTACAATTATTATTAGATAAAGTGGAATATATTTCAGAAGATAGTCCAAGCTTAGAATTTATTTCTAAAGTTGAAAAAGTTGTCGATTCTACTTTAACTTCTGAACGACTAAAAACATTAGGTTTTGATGCTGATAAAATTGATAAAGCCAAAGCCGATTCTACTTTAAAATTATCAAAATTTTCTGGAGGCGAAAGTCTAAAAGGATTAAACGAAATTAAAGTTGGTATTGGTGGAATGTTTGGTTACTTAATCATGATGTTTATTATCATTTATGGTAATATGGTTATGCGAAGTGTAATTGAAGAGAAAACCAATCGTATTATAGAAATTATTATTTCATCGGTTAAACCTTTTCAGTTAATGATGGGGAAAATTATTGGAACTTCATTGGCTGGAATATTGCAATTTGCAATTTGGGCAATTGTAGGAACCGTTTTGTTTTTTGTAGCGCAATCTTTCTTTGGAATACAAATGGGCGCAAGTAGTAGTATAACTCCTGAAATGATGGAAGCTGCTCAATCAACTGAAGCAATTTCTAAAATTCAATTGTATTTTAATGAAATTTGGAATTTACCATTAGGAACATTAGTAGCTTGTTTTGTAATTTATTTCATTGGAGGTTATTTCTTGTATAGTTCATTTTATGCTGCTATTGGAGCAGCAGTTGATTCTGAAACTGACTCTCAACAATTTATGTTGCCTGTAATTATGCCATTAATGCTTGGTGTATATGTAGGTTTCTTTACAGTAATTAATGATCCACACGGAACAGTAGCAACAGTGTTTTCTATAATTCCATTAACATCACCAATTGTAATGTTAATGCGTATTCCTTTTGGAGTGCCTTTGTGGCAATTAATACTTTCTATCGTTTTATTGTTTGGAACGTTTATCTTTGTAGTATGGTTTGCTGCAAAAATTTACCGTGTTGGTATTTTAATGTATGGAAAAAAACCTACATGGAAAGAATTGTATAAATGGTTAAAGTATTAAAATATGATTGAGACAATAAAAGAGTTATTAAATTACAAACTAATTGATACAGATAATGTTGATATTAGAGTGAGTACTTTTGTTATACTCTTTTTGGTTTTAATTATTACAGCAGCATTGCTACGGTTTATTAGAGTTGTTGCTACGAGAAAATTGCCTTTAGAAGATAAAAATAAGTTTATTAGCTTTTTTCAATTTGTACGATATATTGTTTTTGCGTTTGCAATTGTAATTACTCTACATTCTACTGGTGTAAATATGAGTTTCTTGCTTACCGCTTCTGCTGCATTATTAGTGGGTTTAGGTTTTGCTTTGCAACAATTATTTCAAGATATTATTTCAGGCATATTAATGATTATTGATCAATCAATGCATGTAGGTGATATTGTAGAAGTAGACGGAAGAGTTGGAAAAGTTTTAGAAATTAAGCTAAGAACAACTAGAGTAGTTACTCGCAATAATAGAGTTATGGTTATCCCAAACCATAAATTTATGTTAGATACATTATTCAATTGGACACAAAATAGTTTTACAAATAGAGAACAAGTAAATGTTGGAGTAGCTTACGGAAGTGATGTTCAATTAGTAAAACAAATTTTGTTAAGATGTGCAGAAGAAGCTCCAGATGTGCTTCAAGAACCTAAACCAATAGTTTTATTTGAAGATTTTGCAGATTCATCTTTAAACTTTTCATTGTATTTTTATGTTCATGATGGAATGAATAGTCCAGGAATTCAAAGTGATTTAAGGTTTAGAATTGATGCAGCATTTAGAGCAAATAGAGTTTCTATTCCATTTCCACAAAGAGATATTCATGTTATTACAAAGGCATAGTTTTTGTAATTTATAAAAAATAAAAATTTTAGAATGCCAAAAATATTAGTAATTGAAGACGAAGCAGCAATTAGAAGAGTTTTAACAAAAATTCTATCTGAAGAAAATGATACCTATCAAGTTGATGAAGCAGAAGACGGTTTGCAAGGAATTGAAAAAATCAAAAATGAAGATTATGATTTAGTACTTTGCGACATTAAAATGCCAAAAATGGATGGAGTAGAAGTATTAGAAGCTGCTAGAAAAATAAAACCAGAAACTCCAATCGTTATGATTTCTGGTCATGGCGATTTAGAAACAGCTGTAAATACCATGCGTTTAGGAGCTTTTGATTATATTTCTAAACCACCAGATTTGAACAGGTTATTAAACACAGTTCGAAATGCTTTGGATAAAAAACAATTAGTAATTGAAAATAAAAATCTAAAGAAAAAAGTCAGTAAAAATTATCGAATGATTGGGGATAGTGAAGCTATTAATCATATTAAAACAATGATTGATAAAGTTGCCCCAACAGACGCCAGGGTTTTAATTACCGGACCTAATGGAACAGGTAAAGAGCTAGTAGCACATCAATTACATGAAAAAAGTGACCGTAGTGCAAATCCTTTAATCGAAGTAAATTGTGCCGCAATTCCATCTGAATTAATTGAGAGCGAATTATTTGGTCATGTTAAAGGTGCTTTTACATCGGCAATAAAAGATAGAGCAGGTAAGTTTGAAGCAGCACATAAAGGAACTATTTTCTTAGATGAAATTGGCGACATGAGTTTGCCAGCGCAAGCAAAAGTACTTCGTGCTTTACAAGAAAATTTAATTCAACGTGTTGGTGCAGATAAAGATATCAAAGTAGATGTTCGTGTTATTGCAGCTACAAATAAGGACTTAAAAAAAGAAATAGAAGAAGGTCGTTTTCGCGAAGATTTATACCATCGTTTGGCAGTAATTTTAATAAAAGTTCCTGCTTTAAATGATCGTAGAGAAGATATTCCAGTGTTAATTGAACATTTTACAACTAAAATTGCGGAAGAGCAAGGAGTGGTTGAAAAAGTCTTTTCTAAAAAGGCAGTTCAATTATTGCAAGAATACGATTGGACAGGAAATATCCGTGAATTAAGAAATGTAATTGAGCGTTTAATTATTCTTGGTGGAACCGAAATTTCGGAACAAGATGTAAAATTATTCGCAAGTAAATAAATTAGCTTAAAGTTTATTGCTTAAAGCATACAGTGTTAAAAATGAAATTAAAAAAAATAAACGAAGACTTACAAAAGGGGTTAATCTTACATGGATTAACAGAAGCAAATGAGCTGCAAAGAGATTCTTTTTCTACTATAAAAAGTGGAGTAGACTGTATTATTCAATCTGAAAGAAAATCTGGTAAAACAACAACAATTGTAATCAATGTATTACAAAAGTTAAAAAGCGAAGGCGAAGAATCGCCAAGAGCGCTAATTTATGTTCAGGACAAAGAACAAGTATTAGAAATGGTGCGTTTGTTTGACCAATTAGGAAAATTCAACAACCTAAGCGCTTATGGTGTTCATGAAAAAAGTGATTTAGACGATGATAAAAATCAAATTTCAATGGGTGTCGATGTGTTAATTGGTACTCCAAATAAATTAAATATGTTGTTTTCTACGGCTGGTTTTAATGTAAACCGACTTTTAATGGTTATTGTAGATGATGCGGATATTTTATTAAAAAACAGATATGATAGTGTTATTCTTAGAATGTCTGAAAGTATTGGTAAAGCACAACGAATTTTCTTTTGTAATGAAATTACTGATAAAGTAGAGTTCCTTTCAGAAAAAATAATGATTGAGCCTCTTTTTTTAGAAATTGAAAAAGATGAAGAAATTGAAGATTAGTTAATAAAAAAAATAGAAATATGGCAGTAGTAAAGATTTTTTCGGGAAGTGAAATTTTAGCAATTGGATTGCAACAAAAATTAGCGGAAATAGACATTTTTCCAGTTGTAAAAAACAATATGCAAGCTGCTAGAACAGCAGGTTTTGGAAACACAGGCTTAGCAGTTGAGTTATTTATTGAAGAGCGTGAGTTGCCTTTAGCAGAACAAGTTATTGAAGATTATAAAATGAGTCTTTAAAACATAAAACAAAAGCCCTGAAATTTCAGGGCTTTTTTTATAAAATGTATTTTTTAGTTTTATTCAAAAAGAACAGAACCTTTAATATCTACAAGCTCCCAAGTTTTACTTACGCCATCTTTACCTTTGTGTAGATCAAAACAAGCTTCGTTAATTGCAGCAATTGCTTTTTCTCCACCAAATTCTACTAAATTAAGTGTAGAAGTTAAAGTAAATAATTTATTTTCATAAGTATATTCTGTTGCAATTTCTTTTGTTACATCATTCATTGTAAGAGTCATGTAACATTTTCCTTCTCTAAAGTTAAGTATTCCAGATAATAATTCTGTGTTTTTTAATGCACCAAAAAATATAGTTTTTAATTTTGAATCTCTATCATCATTATCTGTAAACAAGCTACTTACAGGAATTGTAAATGCAGCACCTTCTAAAACTTCTTCGGGTGTTTCACCTGTTTTAGTATCTTTTAATTCAATCGATTTAAAACTTCCTGCAACAGCAACTTTTTCTGTTGTTTTAAAACCAGTCCAATTTACTTTTGTAGAATCGGTAATAATTGTTAAACCTGTAACCTCTGGAGTTGGTTCAACAACTACTTCAGTTTGTTCTTCTTTTTTACAGCTAGTAGTAAAAAGTACTACTGCAAATGCAAATACTGCTATTTTTTTCATTTTGTTTTTCATTTTTAAATTTAATCAAAGATAAGAAGATATTTGAATGCAAGCAATTAACATAAGTTAAATCAATGTAAAGTAGTTTATTTTGCAATTGCTTCATTTCGAAATTAAACTATCTTTGCAGCTTCAAAATTAATAGTTAATTGTCTTTTGACTTTTAACTTTAGACTTTTAACCTTTTTATAATGATTACAGTAAACGATATTGCAGTAGAATTTGGTGGAACTACACTTTTTAGTGAAGTAACTTTTGCCATTAATGAAAATGATAAAATTGCCTTAATGGGTAAAAATGGAGCAGGTAAATCTACGCTGCTTAAAATTGTTGCAGGTCAAAATAAACCCACTCGTGGAAATATTTCGGCACCAAAAGAAGCTGTAATTGCTTATTTGCCTCAGCATTTGTTGGCAAATGATGATTGTACGGTTATGGAAGAAACTTCAAAAGCTTTTGCTGAAGTTCTAGACATGAAAAAGGAAATTGATGAAATTAACGAACAATTAACGATTCGTACCGATTATGAAAGTGATGCATACATGAAATTGATTGAGCGCGTTTCTGAACTTTCTGAAAAATACTATGCTATTGAAGAAGTTAACTATGAAGCAGAAGTTGAAAAAGTATTAAAAGGCTTAGGTTTTGAACGTAAAGATTTGAGTCGTTCTACAAGTGAGTTTTCTGGAGGTTGGAGAATGCGAATTGAATTGGCAAAAATCTTATTAAAGAAACCCGATTTAATTTTATTAGATGAGCCAACCAATCACTTGGATATGGACAGTATTCAATGGTTAGAAGATTTCTTAGTTAATCAAGCCAAAGCGGTTATGGTAATTTCGCACGATAGAGCATTTGTAGATAATATT
>PKEA01000032.1 GCA_002862805.1 Flavobacteriaceae bacterium
AAATCGCAGGAACCTACTATTGAAGGATTAACAATTTACCCAAATCCTGTAAATTCTGGTAAAATTTATATTACCTCTAAATCTTCATTAGACAAGAAGGTAGAAATTTTTGATGTATTAGGCAAGAAAGTTTTAGAAACTACTACTTCTAATAAAGAAGTAAACATTTCTAACCTTACTGCCGGAATCTACATTATTAAAATTAAAGAAGGAGACAATTCAGCTACAAGAAAACTGATTGTTAACTAGTTACACTTAATCCCCAAATTAAAATTAACCTTTAAATAACATTTTCATTATGCGTACATAATGAATAATTATTATCTTTGTACAATATTTAAAAAAACAAAAAAATGAAAAAACTTTACATTTTAACTTTATTATTCATTTCAACTTTGTCTTTTGGGCAAAATCTTGCTGTTAATGGAGACTTTGAAAGTTGGACCGTTGGTGTATTAGACACTTGGACATCTGAAGCAGGTACAATAGTAGAAGAAGAATCAGTAATTTTTAATGGCGGAGCTAAATCTGCTAAAATAACGGTTACTACTCAGACTCAAGGAAACACAGATTTTCAACAAACTATAAACGTAGTTGCAGGTGTAACTTATGACGTATCGGTTGATGTTTATCAGTTAGACAATGCTTCAAGAGCTAGAATGGTTATCAACAATGTTTTCGATGGCCCTTATTCTGACGACACAATGCTTAACCAATGGCAGACCTTAACTTATACTTTTGTTGCTGGTGCAACTGGACCTGTAACAATTGGTTTAAGATTTTATGACACTGCAGCAAATTGGGCTGGTAATGGCAATCAATCGGTAATGTATATTGATAATTTTTCATTTGTAGCTCAATCAACTCCTAGTATTGCAATTGTTAGTCCTATTGATGGATTAACAACATTAAACACAGATGTTGACGTTACATTAAGTGTTCAAAATTTTGCAGTTGCTACTGCAGGAATGGGAGATGGACACATACACTATACAGTTGACGGCGGTGGAACAGTTATGAAATATGACACTACTCCAATTTCTTTAACAGGATTGTCAGTAGGTCCTCATACAGTTTATGTTGAGTTGGTTGATGATTCACACACACCCATAGCTCCCGCTGCTAATGCTACAGTAAATTTCGAAGTTGTTGCTCTAAATACAATGGCAACAATCGCGGATGTAAGAAATGATGTTATCGCAAATGGAGCTGGTAAATTTTATGAAATTACCGGAGAAGCTATAGTAACTTATGCTAGAACTACGAGAAATCAAAAATACATTCAGGATGCAACTGGTGCAATTTTGATTGATGACAATACTAATGTTATCACAAATACATTTGCAATTGGTGATGGGATGACAGGATTAAAAGGTCAAACATCATTATTTAATGGCGTATTACAATTATTACCAATTGAAGACATAACTTCTTCATCAACAAGTAATACAATTACTCCTCAAGTAGTTACAGCCGCTGATATTACAGCAAGTATTGAAACTTATGAAAGTGAATTAGTTCAAATAAATGCTGCATCATTTACAACTGCAGATGGCATGCTTACTTTTACAACAAATAGCAATTTTAATCTTAATGATGGTTCAGATATTGCTTTTAGAACTATGTTTGCAGAAGCAAATTATATTGGGCTAACTGTTCCTGTTGGAGCACAAAATATAGTAGTATTAGTAGCTGAATTTAATGGAACAGCTCAAGTTGTAGCTCGTAATGTGGTTGATATGCCTTTAGAAACAAGAGCTTTCAATACAATTGACGGATTAACAATGTATCCAAATCCTTCAAACGGAAATACTTTATACTTCTCAACTGCAGCAAATGCTGAATTAGATGTTCAGGTTTACGATATGCTTGGAAAACAAGTAATCAAATCTAAAGTATCTAATAATGCTTTAAATATCTCAGGTTTAAACCAAGGGGTTTACATTGTTAAAGTTACTGAAGAAGGAAAAACTGCTACTAGAAAATTAGTAGTTAGATAATCACTCTTCAATTTATATAAAGAAAGCATCAACATAACGTTGGTGCTTTTTTATTTTATATTTTTGCACATATTCTAGCCTTGTTTTTAGAACATTAATATTATGATTCATTCTAACGATATATTTACTATTTCTACCAAAAAGGAATTTGAGAAAATCGCTCTAAAGGTTTTCCGATTTCAATTTGATAACAATTTGGTATATCATAAATTTTGTACTCTTCTAAATAAGAATAAAGAAAATGTAAAATCATTAATAGAAATTCCATTTTTACCCATTCAGTTTTTTAAAAGTCACAAGGTATTAAGTTCTTCAGAAACTATTCAAGCTACCTTTACAAGCAGTGGAACAACAGGGATGCAAACCAGTAAACATTTAGTCACCGATATTTCCTTATACGAAGAAAGCTATCGAAATGCATTTTCTCAATTTTATGGAAATATCGAAGATTATTGTGTTTTAGCTTTGCTTCCATCGTATTTAGAACGCGAAGGTTCTTCCTTAATTCATATGGTTGATGATTTAATTGAAAGCAGCAATCATTCTGATTCTGGCTTTTATTTAAATAATTATACTGAGTTAATTTCAAAGTTAATTGAACTTGATAATTCTGGGCAAAATGTAATTTTAATTGGTGTTACTTACGCTTTATTAGATTTAATTGAACTACATCAATTTCAATTAAAAAATACCATTATTATGGAAACTGGAGGAATGAAAGGCAAAAGAAAAGAAATGATTCGTGAAGAATTACACAAAATTCTATGCGAAGGTTTTGGCGTTCCCGTAATTCATTCTGAATACGGAATGACTGAATTATTATCTCAAGCTTATTCTTTAGGAAATGGAACTTTTGAATGCCCAAATTGGATGCAAATCTTAATTAGAGATACGGAAGATGCTTTGTCTTATGTAAAAGAAGGAAAAACGGGTGGAATTAATGTAATTGACTTAGCCAATATTAATTCGTGTTCGTTTATTGCAACGCAAGATTTAGGTAAAAAAAATCCCAACTATTCTTTCGAAGTGCTGGGACGTTTTGATAATTCTGATATTCGTGGTTGTAACCTAATGGTCTTGTAATTATTTTACTCTAATTACGTAATAGTTTTTCTTTCCTTTTTGTAATAGTAGAAATTCATTATTAATCAAATCTTCATTTGTAATGACTCTATCTTCTGAAACTTTTTCCTTATTTAAAGAAATAGAATTTTGTTTCAATTCGCGACGTGCTTCGCCATTAGATGCTAAGAAATTTGTTTTTGCAGCCATAGCTCCAATCATATCCAAACCTTCTTCTATATCTAACCTAGAAACCTCTGCAAAAGGAATTCCTTCAAAAACAGCTTCTAACTCTTTAACTGATAATGTTTTTAAATTAGTCATGTCTTTACTAAAAAAAGCTGCTGATGAAAAGATAGCTCTATCTAAATCTTCTTGAGAATGAACTAATAACATTAATTCTTCTGCCAAACGTTTTTGTAAAGTTTTAGCACCTCTATCTTCATTATGTTCTGTAATTAAAGCATCAATTGTTGGCTTGTCTAAAAAAGTGAATATTTTAATATATTTCTCAGCATCTTCATCAGTAGTGTTAATCCAAAATTGATAAAACTTATATGGCGATGTCTTATCTGCGCTTAACCATACATTTCCACCTTCTGATTTTCCAAACTTAGAACCATCAGCTTTAGTAATTAACGGACAAGTCATTGCGTACGCTTTTGAGCGCTCTTCATTATCCACATTCATTCTACGAACCAATTCAGTCCCAGTAGTAATGTTTCCCCATTGGTCACTTCCACCCATTTGAAGCAAACAATTGTACTCTTTATTTAAATGGTAAAAATCGTAACCTTGAATTAATTGGTATGTAAACTCAGTAAAACTCATTCCTTCTCCACCTTCTTCTCCACTCAAACGCTTCTTTACAGAATCTTTTGCCATCATGTAATTAACGGTAATTCTCTTACCAACTTCACGAGCAAAATCAATGAATGAAAACTGTTTCATCCAATCGTAGTTATTAACTAAAATAGGAGCAGTAGCATCAGTAGCATCGAAATCTAAGAATTTAGAAAGAACACTTTTAATTCCATCTACATTATGATTTAATGTTTCTTCATCTAAAAGATTTCTTTCGTTTGATTTTCCAGAAGGATCACCTATCATACCCGTTGCACCACCAACTAAAGCAATAGGTCTATGCCCATAATTGCGAATGTGTTTTAATAATATAATTGGCACTAAACTACCAATATGCAATGAGTCTGAAGTTGGATCAAAACCTATATAAACAGCTGTTGGCTCTTTTAATAGTTGTTCTTCTGTTCCTGGCATAATATCATGCACAAGTCCTCTCCATTGTAATTCTTCAATTAAATTTTTCATCTCTATTATTAAATTTCGACAAAGATAAGAAATACAATAGCAATGGCAATAAGCAAATTCAATGTCAATTTTAAATTTTAATTAAAAATCTATTTATCTTTACGAAATGATATTAGTTACAGGAGCAACAGGTTTAGTAGGTTCACATTTACTTGTAAAATTACTTCAAGAAGAAAATGAAGTAAAGGCGTTATATAGAAATGAGAAAAGTATCGAAGCTGTAAAAAATGTATTCAAGTATAAAAATGCAATTGATTTATTTGAAAAAATTATTTGGGTAAAAGGAGATATTACAGATATTCCTTCTTTAAATAGTGCATTTGAAAATATTACAAATGTTTATCATTGTGCTGCCTTAATTTCATTTGACCCAAATGACGAAGAACTACTTAGAAAAACTAATATAGAAGGAACTGCTAATGTTGTCAATTGCTGTATTGACTTTGGAGTAAAGAAAATTTGCCACGTAAGTTCAATTGCTGCACTTGGAGACACGAAAGAAAACGAATATTTAATTACTGAAGAAACAGAATGGAATCCTGAAAAACTACATGGTGATTATGCTATTTCTAAATTTGGTGCAGAAACCGAAGTTTGGAGAGCACAACAAGAAGGAATTGAAGTCGTCATTGTAAACCCTGGTGTAATTTTTGGTTATGGGTTTCCAAATCAAGGTAGTGGTTTAATCATAAATAGAGTTAAAAATGGTTTACTTTTTTACACCAAAGGGAAAACCGGAATTGTTGCTGTTGAAGATGTGACAAATTGTATGATTTTATTAATGAATAACTATACAAATGGGGAACGATTTACTGTAGTTGCAGAAAATATACATTTCAACATCCTATTATCAATAATTTCAAAAGGTTTAAATGTAAAATCACCTAAACTATATGCAAATAAGTGGATTACTAATATAGGATGGAGATTAGATTGGTTGTTTTCAAAAATCTTATTTAAAGAAAGAAAATTTACTAGAGCAACAGCAATTTCATCGCATAGCCTTGACATATACAAAAACACAAAAATTGTAACTAAATTAAAATATAATTTTATTAGAATGGATGAATATATAGTTAATCTTCTACAAGAATATCATCAATAGCTTTAGACGAACTTTCAACACCCTCAATTGTTAGGTTTTTAACTTCTAATTTCTTTTTTTTAGAATTTATTCTATCAATGACTTCTGTGTACATTTTTTTATACTTTTTTACATCTGCAGCATAGTATTTATGATTTTGATAATAGGTAACACTATCTATTTCATACTTATCATAAATAAAACTATTTGAATTTATGTTGTTTGAATTAAGCAATTCAGGAACATAACCTTCAGCCGCCTGTAAAATAGCAATATCATATAAAATATCTATCATTACTTCTTCACCCAATAATTTGTCTGGATTTTCTACTGGATTTTCATTACAAGCAGAGAATAGAAATAAAATAAAAATAAAAAGGATATTTTTCATAAAACTAATTTTTTGAATATAAGTTATTCTCTTTCGAAAAGTAATCTTTTTCCTGCTTTTACGCTTTTTACTTTTCCATTTGTGTAAACTAGATTTCCATTTACAAATGTATGCATAACTCGCGACTTAAAGTTAGTTCCTTCAAAAGGGGACCAACCACATTTATACAAAATATTATCTTTATTTACATTCCAAGGTTGATGAGTGTTTACAATAGCTAAATCTGCAAAATAACCTTCTTTTAAAAAACCTCTTTTTTCAATTTTGAATATTTTAGCCGGATTATGGCACATTTTTTCAACTAATTTTTCAACTGAAATTTTACCGTTTAAGTGTGCTTCAAACATTGCCACTAAAGCATGTTGAACTAATGGGCCACCTGAAGGGCAATTTAGATAGCTGTTTTTCTTTTCTTCTAAAGTATGTGGTGCATGATCAGTTGCAATAACATCAATTTTGTCGTTCAATAAAGCTTCCCATAATGCATTTTTATCAGCCTCAGTTTTTACAGCGGGATTCCATTTTATAAAAGCTCCTTTTGTATCGTAATCTTTATCGGTAAACCAAAGATGATGCACACACACCTCTGCTGTGATTTGTTTTTCTTCTAATGGAATTTTATTGGTAAACAGTTCCATTTCTTTTGCTGTTGACAAATGAAATACATGCAACCTTGCTCCCGTTTTCTTTGCCAACTCAATCGCTTTAGACGACGAAATATAACATGCTTCAACACTTCTTATCAAATGATGTTTATTCATAGGAATATCATCACCAAATTCTTGTTTATATTTTTCTAAATTTGCTTTAATCGTTGCCTCATCTTCACAATGAACAGCAATTAGCATTTTTGTAGAAGAAAATATTTTTTCTAAAACCTCTTGATTATCTACCAACATATTTCCTGTTGATGAACCTAAAAATAATTTTATCCCAGCAACATTTCGAGGATTTGTTTTTAAAACCTCTTCTAAATTGTCATTTGTTCCTCCCATCATGAAAGAATAATTGGCATAAGAAGTTTTGCTAGCAATAACGTATTTATCTTCTAAAAGTTCTTGTGTTACAGCATTTGGAACCGTATTTGGTTGTTCAATAAAACTGGTAATTCCTCCAGCAACAGCTGCTCTACTTTCAGATTCTATATTCCCTTTATGTGTTAAACCTGGCTCTCTAAAATGAACTTGATCATCAATAACACCTGGAATAAGATAATTTCCTTCTGCATCAATAACAGTACAATCGGAAGACTTCAAGCTAATTGATTCGGCAATTTCTTTAATAAAATCATTTTCAATTAATACGTCGCCTTCAAAAATTACTCCTTCATTTACAATTTTTGCATTCTTTATTAAAAACTTACCCATTATAATGTATTAAATATTTTTTTTATTCTTAATAATATTACTCCAAAAATGGCTTCTTTAATTATAGAACCACTCATTTTTGACTGTCCCTTTGTTCTATCAGTAAAAATAATAGGCACTTCAACTATATTAAATTCTTTTACAAATGCTCTGTATTTCATTTCTATTTGAAATGCATATCCAATAAATTTTATTTTATCTAACTGAATGGTTTCTAAAACCGATCTTTTATAACAAATAAAACCAGCAGTCGCATCATGAATTTTCATACCAGTTATTAACTTTACATAAACCGAAGCAAAATAAGACAATAAAACCCTGCTTAAAGGCCAGTTCACAACATTTACACCAGTAGAATATCTAGAACCTATTGCAACATCTGCGCCATTTTTACAGGCTTTGTATAACTTTACTAAATCTTTAGGGTTATGAGAAAAATCGGCATCCATTTCAAAAATGTATTCATATTCTCTTTCTAGAGCCCATTTAAAACCATGAACATAAGCAGTTCCTAATCCAGCTTTTTTTTGACGAACCTCTATAAAAAGTTTGTTTTCAAATAGCTTTTGCAACTCATTAACTCTTTGAGATGTTCCGTCAGGAGAATTATCATCAACAATAAGAATGTGAAATTCTGTCTTTAACGAAAAAACAGCATTGATTATCTCTTCGATATTTTCAATTTCATTATACGTTGGAATTACAACTACTCCTTTTGACATTTTTTTACTTTTAATAGCTACAAAAATAATCTTTTTAGACGGTTTATATCTTAATAAAATTATAATAATAGTTATGTATAGATTTTTTGTAATTTTGTTGCATAATTATGGAAATAAATTATCACGAAAGAATTATAAATTATACAGACTGGGCGACTTTAATGTTTGTTCTAAGTGTGTTTATTATTGCGCTAAATAGATCAGTATTTCAAGTTAGATTCATAGAATTTATGCGCTTAGGAGTTTCTGACAAATACACTAAAATATATAAAGATAGTACTAACATGAACAGCGGCTTTACAATGTCGTTATTTCTTGTACAATTAATTTCCTTTTCTTTTTTTGTTTTACTTAGTTTAAGCCATTACAAGCTTACAACAAAGGAAAATATTATTGTTTTTATTCAAGTAATAACTTTTTTAGGTGTTTTTATACTCTCAAAATACTTAATAGAAAAAATTATTGCAACAACTTTTAAGATTGAGGAGTTTGTAGAGCAATTTAATTTACTAAAAGTAAGTTATAGAACATATTTTGGTGTTTTATTATTACCAATAAACATTATTTTATATTACAATTCTTTTAATGAAAACTGGATTTACTTATCATTATTACTTATTTTAGTAGTGATTAATGTGATTACTTACTTCATTACATTAAAAGTTTATCAAAATATAATTCTAGGTAAAATATTTTA
Source organism: Flavobacteriaceae bacterium (assembly GCA_002862805.1). Lineage (GTDB taxonomy): Bacteria > Bacteroidota > Bacteroidia > Flavobacteriales > Flavobacteriaceae > Flavobacterium. The sequence continues at coordinate 8,653 of PKEA01000032.1, forward strand.
TTTTATTTTGTATCTTTGCACTCTTGAAATAGCACCGTACTATTTTATATATAAATGGATTATAAAAAACTAAAGGAAGAATATGTCAAATTTGAAAGTGAAAACAATATTAGTTTCACAACCAGAGCCTAAAGTAGAAAATTCTCCTTATTTTGAACTTCAAAACAAATTGAAGGTTAAAGTTGACTTTAGAACGTTTATTCACGTAGAAGGAATTTCTGCAAAAGAAGTAAGAGCTCAAAAAATAGATTTAAGTAAGTTTTCTGCAATAATTCTAACAAGCAGAAATTCAGTAGACCATTTTTTTAGAGTTGCTGAAGAAATGAGATATAAAATACCTGAGGATTTAAAATATTTTTGCCAATCTGAAGCAGTTGCTTTTTATCTTCAACGTTATGTAGTTTATAGAAAAAGGAAAATTTATGTTGGTCAAAAAGATTTTATTGATTTAGCACCACTAATTAAAAAATATAAAGACGAAGCTTTTTTATTAGTTGCTTCAGACCAATTAAACGCTGATGTTCCTTCAACTTTAAACGATTTAAAAGTGAATTGGACAGAAGGTGTTTTTTACAAAACTGTGGTTAGTGATTTATCTGATTTAAAAGATGTTTATTACGATATATTAGCTTTCTTTAGCCCTTCTGGAATAAAATCATTATTTCAAAACTTTCCAGATTTTGTTCAAAACAACACTAGAATTGCTGTTTTTGGAACAACAACTCAAAAAGAAGCTATTGATGCTGGACTAAGAGTTGATATTATGGCTCCATCTCCTGGAACACCGTCAATGACCGGTGCATTAGAAAAATATATATTAGAAGCTAATAAAGGGAAGTAATTCTTTTTAAAAAAATTACAAAATAAAAAAGCTCTGCAATTGCAGAGCTTTTTTATTTTGTAATTTTATATTTTTATGAATTCGGACCCGCTTTTACCAAGCCTTTACCTTCTTCATTGTCTGTATACTGTTCAAAATTAGCAACAAAAAGCTTTGCTAAATCTTTTGCTTTTGCCTCCCATTCAGTTGCATCTGTATAGGTGTCTCTAGGATCTAAAATTTCTGAATTTACTTCATTTAAAGAAGTAGGGACTTCAAAATTAAATACTGGAATAACTTTAGTTTCAGCTTTTTCAATAGAACCATCTAAAATTCTATCAATAATAGCTCTAGTGTCTTTGATAGAAATACGCTTGCCCGTTCCATTCCAACCCGTATTTACCATATAAGCTGTAGCATTATTTTGTTCCATTTTCTTCACTAATTCTTCACCATATTTTGTAGGATGAAGAGATAAAAATGCCTTTCCAAAACATGCTGAGAATGTTGGTTGTGGTTCAGTTACTCCCCTTTCTGTACCCGCTAATTTAGCAGTAAATCCAGACAAGAAATAATATTTTGTTTGCTCAGGCGTTAACTTAGAAACTGGAGGCATAACTCCAAATGCATCAGCAGTTAAGAAAATTACCTTAGTTGCATGGCCTGCTTTTGAAACTGGCTTAACAATATTATGAATATGGTTAATTGGATATGAAACCCTTGTATTTTGAGTTGCGGAACCATCTGAAAAATCAATTTTACCATTTGCATCAACCGATACGTTTTCTAATAACGCATCTTTTTTGATTGCTCCATAAATGTCTGGTTCATTTTCTTTACTTAAGTCAATTGTTTTAGCATAGCAACCCCCTTCAAAGTTAAAGACTCCATCATTATCCCAACCGTGTTCATCATCTCCAATTAATTCACGCTTCGGATCAGTAGATAAAGTAGTTTTTCCTGTTCCAGATAAACCAAAGAAAACAGCAACATCACCATCTTTACCTTTGTTTGCAGAACAATGCATTGATGCTATTCCTTGTAATGGTAAATAATAGTTCATCATTGAAAACAATCCTTTCTTCATTTCACCACCATACCAAGTACCACCAATTAATTGAACTTTTTCAGTTAAATTAAATGCTATGTATACTTCAGAATTCAAATTATGCTTTTTAAAATCTTTAAAAGACGTTTTTGAACCATTCATTACAACAAAATCAGGTTCTCCAAAATTTTCTAATTCTTCTGCTGATGGCTGAATAAACATGTTTTTTACAAAATGAGCTTGCCAAGCCACCTCCATTATAAAACGAACTTTTAATCTTGTGTTTTCATTAGCTCCACAAAATGCATCAACAACAAATAATCTTTTTCCAGACAACTGAGACACTGTTGTTTCTTTTAAATCATTCCAAGTTTCAGTTGAAATTGGCTTATTGTCATTTACCGCTTTATCTGAAGTCCACCAAATTGTATCTTTAGTAACATCATCTTCAACAATATATTTATCTTTAGGAGAACGACCTGTATAAATTCCTGTCTTTACATTTACAGCACCTAGTTCAGTTAATTGACCTCTTTCAAATCCCTGTAAATCTGAGCTCAACTCTTCATTATAAAGAAAGTCATATGATGGATTATAAACCACTTCAATAACATCTTTAATTCCATATTTCTCTAACGATATTGTATTCGTTTTTTGAGTGTGATTATTCATACTATTTTTAGTTATGTTGTTTGTGTATTATTAAACGCAAAATTATAAATTAAATTTTAGAAAGCATTGTTAATTAGTGTTTTTTACTAATGCAATATAAAATAAATATACCCAAGAAATAATTAAAAACATCCCACCTAAAGGTGTCAAGGGACCTAAAATAGATGTTTTTATTTTTGTAACTGTACTTGTAGAAAGCATATAAATTGATCCTGAAAATAAAACAACCCCAACAATTACCAAATACAAAATAGTTGTTTTTTCCTTAAGTGTAAGAAAATTTAAGTTTGCAATTAATAATAAAAAGAGTGCATGATACATTTGATATCTAACACCAACCTCAAACGTATTAAGTTGCGGATCAGTTAAAACTTTTTTTAAGGCATGAGCACCAAATGCTCCTAAAACAATTGCTACTGCACCCATTATAGCCGCAGTTAAAATCAATTTTTTTTCCATTTTTCATGATTATAAAACAAATATACTATTTTCTTTTTATGTTAAAAACTAGAATAGATTTAAAATTACTTTTAATAAATATAACAATTCATTACCTTCGTGTTATATTTACAACTAACCATAATGAGAAACATATTAGTAATAGGAGCAGGTAGATCAGCCTCTTCTTTAATAAAATATTTACTTGATAAATCTACTGTTGAAGATTTAAAAATCGTTATTGCCGACTTATCTATTGAATTAGCCCAAAAGAAAACAAACAACCACCCTAATGCTAACGCAATTGCATTTGATATTTTTAATCCTGAGCAAAGAAAAGCAGAAATTCAAAAAGCAGACATCGTTGTTTCAATGTTGCCAGCACACATGCATATTGAAGTAGCAAAAGACTGTATTGTTTATAAAAAACACATGGTAACAGCATCTTACATTAGTAGTGCAATGCAAGAACTTAATGAAGCCGCAAAAGAGAACAACCTTGTTTTTATGAACGAAATTGGTCTTGACCCCGGAATTGACCATATGAGTGCAATGAAAGTGATTGATGAAATTCGTGAAAAAGGGGGCAAAATGATTTTATTTGAATCTTTTTGTGGTGGATTAGTTGCCCCAGAAAGTGACACCAATCTTTGGAATTACAAATTTACCTGGAACCCAAGAAATGTAGTTTTGGCAGGCCAAGGCGGTGCCGCAAAATTTATTCAAGAAGGAACTTACAAATATATTCCTTATAATAAATTATTTAGGCGTACTGAATTTTTAGACGTTGAAGGTTACGGTAGATTTGAAGCTTATGCTAATAGAGATTCCTTAAAATACAGAAGTGTTTACGGACTTGATAATGCGTTAACAGTTTACAGAGGAACCATTAGAAAAGTGGGGTTTTCTAGAGCCTGGGACATCTTAGTTCAATTAGGAATGACTGATGATTCTTACACAATTGATGATTCAGAGAACATGTCTTACCGTGATTTTACAAACTCTTTTTTACCTTATCACCCAACAGATATCGTAGAAATTAAACTACGTCATGCTCAAAAAATTGATCAAGATGATGTTATTTGGGACAAATTAGTAGAGTTAGATTTATTTAATCCTAACAAAAAAGTAGAACTTAAAAAAGCTACTCCTGCTCAAATTTTAGAAAAAATATTAGCAGAAAAATGGGTTTTAAAAGAAGACGATAAAGATATGATTGTTATGTATCATAAATTTGGATATACTTTAAATGGTGAAAATAGACAAATTGACGCTACTATGGTTTGCAAAGGAGATGACCAAACCTATACTTCAATGGCGAAAACAGTAGGTTTACCTGTTGCTATTGCAACATTAAAAATATTAAATGGAGAAATTAAAACTCCTGGTGTTCAATTGCCAATTACTAAAGAAGTTTACAGTCCTATTTTAAAAGAATTAGAAGATTATGGTGTAATTTTCAATGAATATGAAACACCTTATCTAGGTTACAATCCTGATAATGTAAGCAGTTAAAAATAGAAGAACAAAAGTTTAAAGCCTTGCAATACGCAAGGCTTTTTTGTTTATTTTTAAAACCAAAATAAGTATATTTACTTCAAAATAAAACCTTATGAAGATAAATCAGTTACAAATTGAAATAGATGGGATTGACAAAGAAATTTTGCGCGACTTAATGGAAGATGCTCGAAAACCAATACTTCAAATTGCGAATAAAATTGGAATTTCAGGGGCTGCCATTCATCAGCGTTTAAAAAAACTAGAGCAAGCTGGCGTTATTTCTGGTTCAAAATTTGTTGTTGATATCAAAGTATTGGGCTACTCTACTATGGCATTTGTAGGTGTTTATTTAGACAAAGCCATGAGCAACCCAGAAGCTGTAAGAGAACTAAAAAAAATTCCAGAAGTTTTAGAATGTCATTACACCACAGGAAACTGGAGCATCTTTATAAAAATTATCTGTAAAGATAACGAGCACTTAATGCAGTTGCTTAACAAAAAAATTCAAGCCATAAAAGGTGTTTCTCGTACGGAAACTTTTATTTCACTAGACCAACAAATTGATAGACAAATTCAACTATAAAAAAAGCCGTTTGACAACATCAAACGGCTTTTTGCATCTATTTATAATAAATTATCTTCTATTCATGTAAATCATTACATAATACAACAACGTCCCAATAGAACCTAAAGCAGCAACAACATAAGTCCTTGCAGCCCATTTTAAAGCATCTTTTGCACCATCGTGTTCTTGTTGAGTTAACATTCTTTTGTTTTCTAACCAAGCTAACGCCCTATTACTTGCATCATATTCTACAGGTAAAGTAATTACCGAAAAAAGAGTTGTAGCAGCAAAAACAACAATTCCAACTAATAATAATTGAGGAAAAGTATTGATTAATAAAATTCCTGCTAATAAAATCCATTGCACAAAACTAGAAGCTACTTGTACAACAGGCACTAATTTTGAACGCATTGTTAACCAACTATATGCCTGAGCATGTTGCACTGCGTGTCCCACCTCATGAGCAGCAACTGCAGCTGCAGCAGCATTTCTTTGATTATAAACTGCTTCACTTAAATTTACCGTTTTATCTGCAGGATTATAATGATCTGTTAAACGTCCTGGTGTAGATATTACCCTAACATCTCTTATTCCATTATCGGCAAGCATTTTTTCGGCAATTTCAGCACCACTCATTCCGTTTTGCAAATGCAATTTTGAATAATGTTCAAACTTGCTTTTTAGCCTACTGCTAACCAACCAACTGGCCAACATAATAGCACCAGCCAAAATCATATAACTCATTCCCATATTTTCTAAATTTTGAATTTAAATTTAATAAATAAACATCAAATTACATTCCATTTTTTTAAAATGACATTTTGACGCTTACTAATTTGAATTTGGTTTCATACCTTTATTTACATCCATAACTGGTAGCAAACCATTTGAAGGAACATAAATAATTTGTGGTAAATCTCCTTTATCTGCAATTTTTTCAAGGGTTCTGATAAACAAATACTGATTGTAAGTTTCACTTAATGTACCGTTTTCTAACTTCATAGCTTCAGCCATTCCTTTGGCTCTCTCAATTTCTGCTTGAGCGTTTAGTTTTTCTGCTTCTAACTTCGCTTTAGCTTCTTCTACTAAAATTCTTCTATTTTGTTCTGCTTTTGCCATTTCAGCTTTTCCTGCCATTTCTTGCTGCCAAACATTATATCTTGGTAAACCAAACATCATTGAAGCAATTAAAATAAAAACAAAAATTACAATTCCAAATATTAAACCTGTATAGTTTCTTCTCATTACAAATTATTTAAATTATACTTATTATACGTAAAATTTTAAAAAAGTTACAAAAAAACCCAAACTCTTATTTGAATTTGGGTTTTTAGTGATATTATTTCGATAAAAAGGCTTTATCCTACCAAGTTAATAATCTTACCTGGCACAATAATTACTTTATTTGGTGTTATGCCCTGTAATTGTGCCTGTGTTCTTTCGTCAGCCATTACAATTTCTTCGATTTGTTCTTTGGTTAAATCTAAAGGCAATTTCATCGTAAAACGCATTTTTCCATTGAAAGAAACAGGGTATTCTTTTTCACTTTCAACTAAATATTTTTCTTCAAAAATTGGAAAATCTACGGTTGCAATTGAGCCTTCGTGACCTAATTGTTTCCATAATTCTTCAGCAATATGTGGTGCATAAGGCGACATTACAATAGCTAATGGTTCTAAAATAGCTCTATGACGACATTTTAATTGCGATAACTCATTTACACAAATCATAAACTGTGAAACCGAAGTATTAAATGAGAAATTCTCAATATCTTCTGTAACTTTTTTGATGGTTTTGTGTAATGATTTATACATTTCAGCAGTTGGTTCATCATTAGTTACAATTGAACCGTTATCATCAAAATACAATCTCCATAGTTTTTTTAAGAAACCGAAAACTCCTGTAATTCCTGCAGTATTCCATGGTTTTGCTTGTTCTAATGGACCCAAAAACATTTCATACAAACGCAAAGTATCTGCACCATATTCATTACAAATCTCATCTGGATTGACTACGTTGTATTTAGATTTAGACATTTTTTCTACTTCTCTGAAAGCAATAAACTTATCATTAGAATTTTTAATACAATTCTTTTCTAAATTTACAAGTCTAAAATCAACATTTGTCTTTTCAAAATTAATTTCATTTGATGAAGAAACAAAATCCACAGGAATATGTAGTTCTAAAGGTTTAAACTGAAATGTTATAGATGGGTTATTTTTAAAACTTTCTAACCCATACATTTTTATTAAAGTTTCTGCTAATTCTTCATTTAATTCTAATATTCTATAATCTTTATTTAACCCAGGGATTAAATCAAATGAAACAAACACATTTGTATGAATAAACTCGTTAGAAAATTTTTCAATTTCATCTTCTTTTAATGAAATATTTGGGGTTGCAATAATTGGCATTGCACTCATTCCCAAAATCATTCCTTGATTGATCAACTTTTTGAATGGTTCTTCTGTTGGTGCAAAACCTCTGTCTTTTAAGAATTTGTTCCAAAAACGAGCATATAATAAATGTCCGGTTGCGTGTTCGCTTCCACCAATGTATAAATCTACATTTTGCCAATAATCTAGTGCTTCTTTGCTTGCAAACTCTTCTTCGTTATGTGCATCCATATAACGCATCCAATACCAAGATGAACCAGCCCAACCAGGCATTGTGTTTAATTCTAAAGGAAAAATAGTTTTGTTATCAATCAAATCATTGCTAACTACTTGATTGGTTTCCGTATTCCAAGCCCAAATTGTTGCATTTCCTAAAGGTGGTTGTCCATCTTCTGTTGGTAAATATTTCTCCACTTCTGGTAAAGCAATTGGTAAATGTTTTTTATCAATCATTTGTGGCAATCCGTTTATATAATAAACAGGAAACGGTTCACCCCAATATCTTTGTCTTGAAAAAACAGCATCACGCAAACGGTAATTTGTTTTTCCTTTTCCTTGATTTATATTTTCTAAAGCTTCAATCGCTTTTTTTGTTCCTTCTTTATAACCTAAACCGTTTAAGAAATCAGATTCTACTAATTTAAAACCTTCTTTTGCTCCAAATGCCTCTTCCGAAATATCTTGGTCGAAAATGTTTTTAATTTCAGGCATTCCGTTCGTTCCTTTGAAGAAATTCGCGAAAGCATAATCACGTTCATCACCACAAGGAACTGCCATAACAGCACCTGTTCCGTAACCTGCTAAAACATAATCACCAATCCAAACTGGAACTGGTTCTTTGGTAAAAGGATGTTCGGCATAAGCACCAGTGAAAACTCCAGAAATGGTTTTAACATCGGCCATTCTTTCTCTTTCCGAACGTTTTGCTGTTGCTTCAATGTACGCTTCAACGGCTTCTTTTTGTTCAGGAGTTGTGATTTTAGCTACCAAATCGTGTTCTGGAGCTAAAGTCATGAATGTTACTCCGAAAATGGTATCAGGTCGAGTTGTGAAAACGTCAATTACTTCGTTATGATTTTTTACATTAAAAGAAACCATTGCTCCAACTGATTTTCCAATCCAATTACGTTGCGATTCTTTTAGCGATTCTGTCCAATCGATTTCATTTAAACCTTGTAACAAACGTTCTGCGTAAGCTGAAATTCGCATCGACCATTGTGTCATTTTTTTACGAATCACAGGATGACCACCACGTTCTGAAACTCCGTTTACGATTTCATCATTGGCTAAAACGGTTCCTAATCCTGGACACCAGTTTACTTCAGTTTCTGCTAAATAGGTTAATCTATATTGTAATAATATTTTTTGTTGTTCTTCAGTTGAAAAAGTCTTCCATTCATCAGCTGAAAAAGTAACGATATTATCATCACAAACTGCATTTACATTGGCATTCCCATTCTTTTCAAATTCTTGAATTAAAGTGCAAATGCTTTCTGCTTTATCTGAATTGTTATTGTACCAAGACTCGAATAATTGAATGAAAATCCATTGTGTATGCTTGTAATAATCAGCATTTGAAGTTCGAACTTCTCTGCTCCAATCAAATGAAAATCCGATTTTATCTAATTGTTCTCTATAGCGAGCAATATTTTCTTTGGTAGTTTTATCTGGATGTTGCCCTGTTTGAATGGCATATTGTTCAGCAGGCAAGCCAAATGAATCATACCCTTGTGGATGCAATACATTAAATCCTTTGTGACGTTTGTATCGAGCCACAATGTCAGAAGCAATATAACCTAGTGGGTGACCCACATGCAAACCTGCTCCAGAAGGATAAGGGAACATATCAAGTACATAGTATTTAGGTTTTTCTGATTTATTAGCAGCAGCAAATGTTTGGTTTTTTGACCAATATTGTTGCCAATTGGCTTCGATTTCGTTTGGATTGTATTTCATTCGTCTATATTATTTTGCCTAAGGTCTCATGCTTTCGCAAGCTCAAGTCATCAATTAAGTTATAAAGTGCGTTTGTTAAAAAAATCAGTTGCAAATTTACATTTTATAATACTAAAGTTAAAACTTTGTTGTTATATTCTGTGTAAACAAAATATCTTTAGTATTTTTACAGCTTAATTAATTGTACACTATGGCATCATCGTTTGAAAATTACAACAAGAGAAGACTTGTTTCTTCTTATTTTTCTGTAGTTTTAAGTATTTTCTTAGTCTTGTTTCTTTTAGGAACTTTAGGGTTATTTGTAATTAATTCTAAAAAAATAACGAATGATTTTAAGGAAAATATTCCTATGACAGTTTTCTTTAAAAACGAAGCAAAAGATAGCGCTTTAGCTGCTTTTGATACTGAATTAAAAAATTCTCGTTTCATTAAAGAATATACTTTTGTACATAAAGACAGTGCTGCAAAGAAAAATGTTGATATTGTAGGTAAAGATTTTATGGAATTTTTAGGATTTAATCCGTTACAAAATTCTTTTGACATTAATTTAAAAGGTGACTATGTAGTTGCTGATAGTATAAAAATTATTGAAACTGATATTAAGAAAAATGAAATGGTTTCGGAAATCATTTACGACAAACAATTAGTAGATTTAGTAAACGATAACATTAAAAAAATAAGTTTTTGGATTTTAGTAATCAGTGGATTTTTTGCAGTAATTGCAATGTTATTAATTAATAGCTCGTTAAGACTTTCTATTTATTCACACCGTTTCACTATTAAAACGATGCAAATGGTTGGCGCTACTAAATCGTTTATCAGAAAACCTTTTATTTGGAGAAGTATTAAACTTGGTCTTTTAGGCTCTGGATTAGCTATTGTTGCCATTTTAGGTGTGGTTTATTATGTTGATGGCCTTTTTCCCAATATTGGCATCGCTAAAGATTATGTTTCTATTGGAATTGTAATTACTGGTGTATTAGTTGTAGGAATTGTAATAACTTGGATAAGTACTTTCTTTGCCACACAACGCTTTTTAAATTTAAAAACAGACGACCTTTACTAAGGTTTATTTGTTGGTTCATTTATTTGTTAAACTGAATCTAAAAAAAATATAAAACACATGAAAAACGAAAACAAACCTCAATTTTTATTTGATAAGGTTAATTATAAATTTCTTTTAATTGGACTTGGCATAATTGCTCTAGGCTTTATATTAATGAGTGGCGGCGGAAGTGATGATCCAAATGTTTTTAATGAAGATATTTTTAATTTTAGACGTATTCGTTTGGCTCCAACTGTTGTTCTTGCAGGGTTTGGAGTTGTGATTTATTCGATTTTTAAGAAAGAGAAAAACAAATAATGAATATATTTCAAGCCATTATTCTTGCCATTATTGAAGGGATTACAGAGTTTTTACCAGTCTCTTCAACTGGACACATGATTATTGCCTCTTCTTTTTTTGGAATTGCAGGCGATGATTTTACCAAACTTTTTACCATTGTAATTCAACTTGGAACAATACTTTCTGTAGTGGTTTTGTATTTTAAGCGCTTTTTTCAAAGTATGGATTTTTACTTTAAATTATTTGTAGCGTTTATTCCTGCAGTAGTTTTTGGTCTTTTATTAAATGATTTTATTGACAGTTTACTAGAAAGTCCAATAGTTGTGGCTATTTCACTTATTATTGGTGGAGTTTTACTTTTAAAAGTAGACGAATGGTTTGGAAATTCTGAAAATACAGAAATATCATATTTAACTGCTCTAAAAATTGGTTTTTTCCAATGTTTAGCAATGATTCCCGGCGTTTCTAGAAGTGGTGCAAGTATTGTTGGAGGAATGAGCCAAAAATTATCTCGAACTTCAGCAGCAGAATTTTCTTTTTTCTTAGCTATTCCTACCATGTTAGGGGCAACTGTAAAAAAATTATATGATTATTATAAAGCAGGTTTTGAAATAACAGATCACCAATTCAATTTATTAATAATTGGAAACGTTGTTGGATTTATTGTTGCTTTAATTGCTATAAAATCTTTCATTGGTTACCTTACAAAGCACGGATTTAAAATGTTTGGTTATTATAGAATTATAGCAGGTGTTGCTATTTTATTTATTCACTTTTTTGTGCAGAAATTAACTATCATTTAATGACTAAAGAATCTCTTTTAGAAGGACAAGTTTTATTAATTGACAAACCGTTGACATGGTCGTCTTTTCAGGCAGTTAATAAATTAAAATATGCTTTAAAAAGGCATTATGATTTGCCAAAGAAATTTAAAATTGGTCATGCTGGAACTTTAGACCCTTTAGCAACAGGTTTACTAATTATTTGTACAGGAAAGTTTACCAAAAGAATTACCGAAATTCAGGCGCAAGCCAAAGAATATACAGGAACCATTACTGTTGGAGCTACAACTCCATCTTACGATTTAGAAACAGAAGTTGATGCAACTTTTCCAACAGAACATATTACCGAAGATTTAATTCAAGAAACAATCAAGCAATTTTTAGGAGAAATTGATCAAAAACCACCTGTTTTTTCAGCTATTAAAAAAGACGGAAAACGCTTATATGAACATGCTCGTGCTGGAGAAGAAGTTGAAATTAAAGCTCGAAAAACAACTATTCACGAATTTGAAATTACTCGAATTACATTGCCTGAAATTGATTTCAGAATAAAATGCAGTAAAGGAACTTACATTCGTTCTATTGCTTATGACTTTGGACTAGCATTAAATTCAGGTGGACATTTAACCGCTTTACGAAGAACTAAAATTGGAGATTATTCTGTTGAAAATTCAGTTACACCCGAGGTTTTTGAAAAGAATATTTTAAATGAAATTTAAATTTTTATTTTTCTCTTTATTGATTTTCAACTTAACAATTGCACAAGTTGAAATCACCATTAATGACTCTGATGATATTTCTTCAGAAAATAGATTTACTTTTACTCAGTTTGAAATTTCAGTTCCTTTACAAGGAAATAAAAATAGAGGGGAAGTTTTTCCTGACGGAAGCACTAACAATAGCTGGTTTTTGCCAGATGGAGTAAATGCTAATTTGGGCTATGGAATTCATCTCAATAAATGGATTGGTTTATCTGCTAATGCCGGAATTGGAATGAAGCTGTCTGAAAAACTAATCGTAACTCCTCTTTTTTCAAATTTAAGAATCATGCCTAAAATAGCCGATGAAACCCGATTAGGAATTGATATTGGTTTAGGACATGCATTTTCAATTGGTAGAGGTAATTTATCTGGTACTTTTAAACGCTTAAAACTAAATTTAGAAAGTGACGATTTACAACTTTTTATAGAAATAGTGTCTTATGGTTTTGATATTCATAATACGCAAAATATTGGAAGCATAAGTATTGGTATTGCAGGATTAAATTTCTTCTAATGAAAAAAATATTTTTTATTGTATATCTAATATCCTTTTTAAGTTTTGCTCAAAATGTAAAACTTAAAACAGGGGATCTTATTTTTCAGTCTATGAACTGTGGTCCATTATGTGATGCGATTAATCAAGTTACGGAAGGCTATAAAGGAAAAGACTTTAGTCATCTTGGATTGGTTTACATTCAAAACGATTCCATTTATATTATTGAAGCAGCCGGAAATGCTGTTCAACTAACTCCATTGGAAAAATTCAAATCTTACACAAAGGAAACCATGTTTGTAGGAAGATTGAAAAGAAAGTTTAGAAAATATATTCCAGAAGCAATTACGTTTTCATTAAATCAAATGGGCGTTCCTTATGATGAAGCTTATTTATACAATAATGGGAGTTATTACTGTTCAGAATTAATTTATGATGCTTTCTTAGACGCATACAAAAAACCTTTTTTCGAATTACAAGCCATGACTTTTAAAGCGCCAAATTCTGATACATATTTTGAAGTATGGCAAGAATATTACGATAAATTAGAAATAGAAATTCCAGAAGGAAAACTAGGTTGTAACCCTGGAGGAATTTCTACTTCAAACAAATTAAAAATTATTGGTACTCTAGACTAAAACCTCTTTAGTCATTAATGCCATTATTTCATTTTGAGTTGTAATGCCTTTATCGTGCAAATACCATTTTTGCAATTCAATTTTAACTGGCTCATCTACTACTCCATTTGCAGCTTTATAATCGGCAATAAGTCTTCTTGCAGGTTCTGGTCTCGGGCCCCAATCGGCAATCACATTATTATTTTCATCCAAAATTATTAACTTAGGAATAGCTTTGCCTCCATTAGTTAAAAACTGACTCATTAACTCATCATTATCATCTCTTAGCACAATTTTTAAATCAATAAAACTTGAAATTTCTGCCATTTTATTAATTATAGGTAAAATTTGAGCAGCATCTCCACACCAACCTTCTGCAATAACCAACCAAATGTGCTTTTTAGATAAATTGCTTAATTGATTTTCAATTTCCGGAACTACTTTTATTGTTTTATCAAGACGTTTTAATCTTGATTCATTTAATTCAGAATAATGCAACAAATCTTCTGATTGTGTGTGTCCTGTAGATTTTCCTTCTTGTATTAATTTTGAAACATGTTCTCTGTACGATATGTAAGAAAAACTGTTTTCTAAAGCCTTTTCAATTAAATTTTTCATCATAATTATATTTACTTGACAAAATTAATTCTAATTTTGAAAACAGAATGTAAGTTTTATTACATAACTCAAAATTTATCATGGATTTAAATTCTAAAAATGTTGGATTAGTATTATCAGGAGGAGGTTCAAAAGGAATTGCTCATGCTGGAGTTATTAAATTTTTAGAAGAAGAAAAAATTAAACCTTCAATAATTAGCGGCACGAGTGCAGGTGCAATAATTGCAGCTTTATATGCATTTGGCAAAACACCAAATGAAATTCTTTCCTTTTTTAAATCCATTTACTTCTTTCATTGGAGTCATTTTACTTTAAAAAAAGCCGGTATAGTTGACTCAGAATCATTTAAAGATTATTTTGATAAAATTTTTGGGGAAACAAAAATTGGCGATTTAGAAATTCCAATTATAATTACCGCAACTGATATGGTAAAAGGAAAATTAAAAATTTTTAAACCCGACACAAAATTATCAGAAGCTGTATTAGCATCTTCAGCATTTCCAGGAATAATATCGCCGTATAAAATAAATAAAAATTTATATAGTGATGGTGGAATTTTAAACCATTTTCCTACCGATTTAATTCAAGGAAGATGCGATAGTGTAATTGGAGTTTATGTAAGTCCTATTCAAGATATTGTAGAAAAAGATTTAAATTCAATTAAAGCAGTAACAACTAGAGCTTTCGATTTACTTTCTGCACATGGAAACTATCAAAAATTTAGTTTATGCGATTTAGTTATTGAACCAAAAGAACTTTCTAAATTTAGTACTTTTGAAACAAATAAAGTAAAAATGGATGCTATTTTTAAAATTGGTTACGATGAAGCAAAAAATGCATTTAGTGATTTAGAAGTATAATTTAAACTACATTTTTTTTGCAATAGATATATATTTATATTTGCACTGTAAAAATAACAAAACAAATGAAATACAAAAGAATTCTTCTTAAACTGAGTGGTGAAGCTTTAATGGGCGATAGACAATATGGAATTGATCCTATGAGACTTGCTGAGTACGCGCAAGAAATAAAGCAAATTCACGACAAAGGTATAGAAATTGCTATTGTTATAGGAGGAGGGAATATTTTTAGAGGTGTTGCTGGAGCAAGTAATGGAATGGACAGAGTTCAAGGAGATTATATGGGAATGCTTGCAACTGTAATTAACGGAATGGCACTACAAGGTGCTCTTGAAGAAGCAGGAATGCAAACAAGATTACAAACTGCACTAAAAATTGAAGCAATTGCCGAACCTTATATTAAAAGAAAAGCAACTCGTCATTTAGAAAAAGGACGAATTGTCATTTTTGGAGCAGGAACAGGAAATCCTTATTTCACAACAGATACTGCAGCTGTTTTAAGAGGAGTTGAAGTTGGCGCAGATGTTATCTTAAAAGGAACTAGAGTAGATGGTGTTTATAATGCAGATCCTGAAAAAGATAAATCAGCTATAAAATTTGACTTCATTTCATTTGAAGACGTTTTAGCCAAAGGATTAAATGTAATGGACACAACAGCTTTTACTTTAAGTCAAGAAAATAAATTACCTATTATTGTCTTTGACATGAATAAAGACGGTAACTTATTAAAAGTTTGTGAAGGAGAAACAATAGGAACAACAGTAACAATATAAGTAGAAAAATAGATATAAAGAATTTTAGAATGTCAGGATAGGCTTGTCTAAAAATCTAAAAAATCCAAAAATCTAAAAAAATGACTGAAGAAATTAATTTTATAATAGACGAAGCAAAAGAATCAATGAATGGATCTATTGCTCATTTAGAAAAAGAATTTTTAAACATTAGAGCAGGAAAAGCTTCTCCTCAAATGTTAGGTGGAGTATTTGTAGACTATTATGGCTCTCAAACTCCATTGTCTCAAGTTGCAAATATTAATGCTGCAGACGCAAGAACATTAACAGTTACGCCTTGGGAAAAACCTATGTTACAAGCTATTGAAAAAGCAATTATGATTGCTAATTTAGGCTTAAACCCAATGAATAATGGAGATAATATTATTATTAATATTCCACCATTAACTGAGGAAAGAAGGAAAGATTTAGCTAAACAAGCTAAAGCTGAAGCTGAAGATGCAAAAATAGGTATTAGAAATGCTCGTAAAGATGCCAATAACGATATTAAAAAAGAAGAGAAAAACGGAACTTCTGAAGACATTTGTAAATCTGCTGAAGAAGAAATCCAAAAGCTAACAGACGCTTATATCAAAAAAATAGACGAAGTTCTTTCTGTAAAAGAAGCGGAAATAATGAAAGTTTAATTACATTAAAATCCCGATTTACTCGGGATTTTTTATTTAAAAAATAGTACTTTAGCATTTCAAATTCATTGAATGAAACAGATTCTAATTTTAGTAATTTTCTTTCTTAGTAATTTTTTAGTGGCACAAACTAAAATAAATGGCCAAGTAGTTGATTTTGATACAACTATACCTGTTGCATTTGCTAAAATAACTTATGAAAGCAAAACTTTTATGACAGATTGGGAAGGAAAGTTTTCATTAGTTGTATCTGATTTTAAAAAACCTGTTTATGTTACCTACAAAGGATATTATGAAAAATCATGCTATCCTGTAAACAACGAAAAATTATTTGTTGTTAAAATGATAACTAACATCAATATTAAAAACAATGAAATTTATTCTGATCAAAAAGTAAATCTTATTGTTAAAAAAGTTTACGACAATCAAAGTAAAAATGATCCTGAAAAAGTATTTTTAAACTTTGAATATAAAAATTACGAATACCTTCAAATTAGTGCAAATCCTGATAGCATTTCAGGAAAAATTGATACCATCCACAAAAAATCAATTTTTGGAAAACACAAAATAAAATTAGATTCATCGAACTACAGATTTAAAAAGTTAGTAGAGAAAAATCACATTTATCAAACTGAAAAAGTAAATTTAATTCAACAAAATAAAGGCACACAAAAAGAAACTATTCTCGCTACAAGAATGGCTGGTTTCAAAGAACCTATTTATGAATATTTAGGATTAAAATTATTATCCTATTCGGTTTATGAAAACCCTTTTGAAATTTTAGAAACACCTTTACAAAACCCTATTTCTAATATAGGAAGAAGGTTATATGTCTATAACTTAATAGACAGTATTCAACATCAAGGAAGAAAAACATATCGTGTTTATTTTCAACCTAAAAAAATTCGTTCAAATAGATTAAGAGGTCTTTTATATATTGATGCAGAAAGTTATGCTATCTCTAAAGCACAATTTAGAATTTACGGAATTGTAAATATAGAAGCAACTTATACTTTTGATTATTTAAAAGAACATAAAATTTGGTTTCCTAAAAAGAGAATGTTTTATGTAAAAAAAGGAACGAATAATCAAGATTTAAAAATTTTAGGAAGCACCATTAAATTTAACTCAAGTTCTGAAGAAAAAATTAGTAAAAATGCGAGCGACAGAGCCTATTTAACTATCGAATCAACACCTTTCGATTTAGAAATTGGTAAAGAAATTGTAATAAATGAACCAAAAATTAAAATTGAATTACCAAAAAGTAGTTTTAATAAAGATGAAAAATATTGGGCAGGATTTGCTAAAGATTCTATTGATAAAAGAAAATTAAAAACTTATGTGTCATTAGACAGTTTATCTACTGCAAACAAAATTGAACACAGGTTATTTTTAGGTAAAAAAATAATTAACGGTTACGTACCAATAAATATAATTGATTTAGACTTAAGAACAATAGTTAAATACAACAACTATGAAGGGTTTAGACTTGGACTCGGCGGAGTAACAAATTCAAAATTATCAGAAAAATATAAGGTTGGTTTTTATGGAGCTTACGGATTAAAAGACAATCAATTTAAATACGGAATAACACCTTCATACTTATTAAATAATAAAAGTGAAACCTGGCTAAGTGCCTCATATTCTGATGATGTAAGTGAACTCGCACAAACTAGTTTTGTTACCGATTCTAGAAAATTTAGGCTATATGATCCTCGACCAATTAATATTTCAACTTTTTACAACATTAAAACTGCTGCAGTAATTTTAGAAAGTAAAGTTTTACCAAAATTAAGCAGCTATTTCTCTATTTCACAAAATGAAATTCAACCCTTATTTGATTATACTTTTGTTAATAACGGGATGAATTATACTCAATATTCCATTTCGTCTGTATTACTTGGCTTACAATGGAATCCGTTTAGCAATTACATGAGTACTCCTCTAGGAGTAATTGAAATTGAAAAACGTCACCCAAAATTTTCATTACAATACACGCAAACTATTCCTGATGTTCTAGGAAATGATTTTACTTTTTCGAAAATTGACTTCAAAACATTCTATGAATTACCATATTTATCTGGGCAAAAAAGTTCAATTGTATTTCAAGGAGGAATAGCTTTTGGCGATGTTCCATTGACTCATTTATATAGTGTTGCCCCAAACAACATTAACAAAGATGCCATTTTGGAAAGACTAACATTTGCTGGCAAAAACAGCTTTGAAACCATGTATTACAACGAGTTCTTTTCAAATAAATATACATCACTACAGCTTAAACATACTTTTAATAAAATAGATTTAGGTTACAAAATAACACCCGAGTTTTCTATTGTAACTAGAATGGCTTGGGGAGAAATTGACGATATAAACAAACACCTTGGTTTAGCTTTTAAATCATTAGAAAAAGGATTCTTCGAAAGTGGAATTGAAGCGAATAAAATATATAAAGGTTTAGGACTAACTGCATTTTACAGATATGGTCCTAATCAATTAGCTCGTTTTGACGACAATTTATCTATTAAAATTTCTTATTTCATAGATTTAGGACTATAAACCTCTCTTTCTTTAGCTTGAAATTTAGCTAATTAAGCAATATTCCTTACCTTTGCGCTCTAAAATTTTTAACATGTTAAAGTGGTTAAGCACTAGCTTCTGGGATTTTATTGCACGATTTATTTTAAGAAACAGAATAATATTATTAATAACATTAGTACTATTTACTGTTTTTATGGCTTTCCAATGGAAAAACATGCGATTTACTTATACCGAAGCGAATCTATTGCCAGACGATCATATCATTAATCAAGAATACAATTCATTTCTAGATAAATTTGGAGAAGAAGGAAATCTAGTAGTGATAGGCTTTAAAGATTCTACTTTTTTTACCGAAAAAAATATTTTACTTTGGGAAGACTTTATTGGGGAAATAAAAAAAGACAAAGCCGTTGATTTTACCTTATCAATTGAAGATTTAAAAGTATTAAAAAAAGACACCTTAAATCAAAAATTTAAACTTGTTCCTTTTATCAATAAAGAGGATTTTAGTCCTGAATATTTGAAAGAAAAAGAACATGAATTCTACAACAATCTTCCGTTCTACGAAGGAATGTTGTTCAATAAAGAAACAGGTTCTGTTCGATTTGCAATTTACATGAACAAAAAAATTGTAAACACTGCTGCACGTAAAGATTTTATATTAAAATATCTAAGCAAAGAAAAAGTTGCTAAATTTGAAAAAGAAAGCGGAATAGATTTACGAATTTCAGGAATGCCTTACATCCGTACTTTAAACTCTCAAAGCATAATTAGTGAAATTGGACTGTTTGTATTTGCTGCGTTATTTATTACTTCATTGTTATTTTTCTTTTTCTTTAGAAGTTTTAGAGCCACTTTAATATCAATGTGTATTGTAATTATTGGCGTAATGTGGTCATTTGGAACACTGGGTTTATTAAATTACGAAATAACAGTGCTTACAGCAATAATTCCGCCGCTAATCATTGTAATTGGTATTCCAAATTGTATTTTCTTAATCAATAAGTACCAACAAGAAATAAAAAAACACGGTAATAAAGCAAAATCATTACAACGTGTAATTTCTAAAGTTGGAAACGCAACTTTAATGACTAATTTAACTACTGCAGCTGGCTTTGCTACTTTCATAGCTACTGATAGCGAATTACTTACCGAATTTGGTATTGTTGCTTCATTAAACATCATCTTTTTATTTTTCTTGTGTTTAATTATTATTCCTATCATATACAGTTACATGCCACTTCCAAAAGAAAAGCATTTAGCTCACTTAGGAAAAAACTATATTAAGTCTTTCGTTGATTGGACAGAAAATATAGTAAAAAATCATACTGTTAAAGTGTATAGCACTGCAATTGTATTGTTAGTACTTGGTATTATTGGTATGTATCAAATAAAAATTTCGGGAAGTATCATTGAAGATATGCCTAAGAAAACAGGTTTTTTTGATGATATTTTATTTTATGAAAATGAATTCGATGGTGTAATGCCACTTGAAATAATGATTGACACAAAAAGAAAAAAAGGTGCATTAAAATCTGTCACATTAAAAAGAATAAACGAACTTCAAGAAACAATTGAAGAAATTCCTGAATTATCTAAACCTGTTTCTATTGTTAATTTAGTAAAATACTCAAAGCAAGCATATTATAATGGCAATCCTGAATATTATGAATTACCTACAAAACAAGAAGAAGCCTTTATTTTATCATACATTAAAAAGTCTACAAACGGCAATCAAAATATGATGAAAAGCTATGTAGATAGCACAGGGCAATATGCAAGAGTAACCACTTTTATGAGAGACATAGGTACTGATAAAATGGAAAAAATTGAAGAACGTTTACAAGAAAAAATTAACAAACTTTTCCCAAGTGAACGGTATATAGTTACAATGACAGGTAAAGCCTACGTTTTTGAAAAAGGAACCCATTATCTTGTTAAAAATCTAGTTCTATCATTGTTATTTGCTATTGTATTGATATCATTATTAATGGCATATTTATTCAGATCGTTTAAAATGATTGTTGTTTCATTAGTTCCAAACTTACTACCATTAATCATCACAGCTGGATTAATGGGCTTTTTAGGAGTACCAATTAAACCATCAACAATATTAGTTTTTAGTATTGCATTTGGTATATCAGTTGATGACACCATTCACTTTTTGGCAAAATACCGTCAAGAATTAATTGCTAATAATTGGAGAATTAAACGTTCAGTTTTCAGCACTATGAAAGAAGCTGGTGTAAGTATGTTTTACACTTCGGTAGTATTGTTTTTTGGGTTTTCGGTATTTACACTTTCTAGTTTTGGTGGAACCGTAGCTTTAGGAGGATTAGTAGCCGCAACATTACTTTTTGCTATGCTTTCTAATTTAATATTATTACCCGCATTGTTACTTTCATTAGAAAAAACAATAGCCAATAAAGAAGAATTTTTAGAGCCTACTATAGATATTCTAGCAGATGATTCAGATGATGAAATCTCAACAAATTAATAATTATATTTGCATTCATTATACAGTACGATTTGAGCATATCAAATCAAAAAAATAAATAGAAAGATGAAACATATTAAAGTTAAAGACCTTTTAAATAGTACAAAAACATTACAAGAAGTAACTGCTAAAGGTTGGGTAAGAACATTTAGAAACAATCAATTTATTGCATTAAATGACGGTTCTACCATTCATAATATTCAGTGTGTTGTTGATTTCGAAAACACACCTGATGAAACTTTAAAAAGAATAACTACTGGTGCTGCAGTTTGTGTAAAAGGAACATTACAGGAGAGTCAAGGAAAAGGACAATCTGTAGAAATTCAGGTTTCACAAATAGAAATTTTAGGAGATAGCGATGCTGAAAAATTTCCAATGCAACCTAAAAAACACTCTTTAGAGTTTTTGAGAGAAAATGCTCATTTAAGGGTAAGAACTAATACATTTAGCGCAATTATGAGAGTTCGTTCTACACTTTCATTTGCAGTACATCAATATTTTCAAGAAAATGGTTTTTTTTATGTAAACACACCTATTATTACAGGAAGTGATGCGGAAGGAGCTGGTGAAATGTTTAAAGTAACTGCTTTACCATTTGACAAAACTCCAAGAACTGAAGAAGGAAAAGTAAATTACAAAGAAGATTTCTTTGGTAAAGAAACTAACTTAACCGTTTCTGGACAATTAGAAGCTGAAACCTATGCAATGGCCTTAGGTCAAGTATATACTTTCGGACCAACATTTAGAGCTGAAAACTCAAACACATCTCGCCACTTGGCAGAGTTTTGGATGATTGAACCAGAGGTTGCTTTTAATGATTTAGACGCTAACATGGATTTAGCGGAAGATTTTATCAAAAATGTTATCAAATACACACTTAATAAATGTGAGGACGACTTGAACTTCTTAAATGACCGTTTACTTCAAGAAGAAAAAACAAAACCTCAGGCTGAAAGAAGCGAAATGAGTTTACTTGAAAAATTAAACTTCATTACCGAAAATAATTTCAAACGCGTTTCTTATACTGAGGCTATTGATATTTTAAAAAATTCAACTCCAAACAAAAAGAAAAAATTCAATTATATTATTGAAGAATGGGGGGCTGATTTACAAAGTGAGCACGAACGTTTCTTAGTTGAAAAACACTTTAAATGTCCGGTAATTTTATTTGATTATCCTGCAAAAATCAAAGCATTTTACATGCGTTTGAACGACAATACTGAACCAGGAAAAGAAACCGTAAGAGCTATGGATATATTATTCCCTGGAATTGGTGAAATTGTTGGTGGTTCTCAACGTGAAGAGCGTTTAGATATCTTAATAGAAAAAATGAAAGCTTTAGGAATTGAAGAAGAAGAACTTTGGTGGTACTTAGACACTAGAAAATTTGGTTCTGCAGTTCATTCAGGATTTGGATTAGGATTTGAAAGATTGGTTTTATTCGTAACAGGAATGTCTAACATTCGCGATGTAATACCTTTCCCAAGAACACCACAAAACGCCGAATTTTAAAATAAATTGTTAATTCGTTAATTTGGTTATTTGTTCTTAACTTTACAAATAACCAAATTAACAAATACACAAATAAAATTAATGTTAAAGCATAGTTTACAATTCAAATTATCACAAAAACTATCTCCTCAGCAAATTCAGTTGATGAAGTTAATTCAATTGCCTACACAAGCTTTTGAACAACGTCTTCAAGAAGAATTAGTTGAAAACCCTGCATTAGAAAACGGTAAAGAGGAAACTTCTGAACTAGACGATTATAATGATACTGATGATTATAATAATGATGATTATGACAACGAAAGAATTGACACTGAAGACATTAACATTGACGAATATTTAAGTAACGACGAAACTCCCGATTATAAATATCAATCTAATAATTACAGTGATGATGACGAAGAAAAATCAATGCCTCATGCTGCGGTTATCAGTTTTCATCAAGACCTGCTTAATCAATTAAATACTTTTATTTTAAATGATGAAGAACGAGTTATAGCTGAATTTTTAGTAGGAAGCATTGATGACATGGGCTACATTAGAAGAACCATTCAAGATATTGTAGATGATTTAGCTTTCACTCAAGGCGTTTATTCAGACAATGAAACAGTAGAGCGTATTTTACTAATTGTACAAGAACTTGAACCTGCCGGTGTGGGCGCAAGAGATTTACAAGAATGTTTATTATTACAATTAAAACACAAAACTCCTTCAGAAGCAGTTGAATTAGCTATTGACATTATTGAGAATCAATTTGACGCATTTACCAAAAAGCATTATGAAAAATTGATTCAGAAATATGATATTTCTAAAGAACAGTTAAGAAAGGGAATTGAAGAAATTGAAAAACTAAACCCAAAACCAGGAGGTGCTTTTGACAGCAATTTAAAACCAATTGAGCACGT
This sequence comes from Flavobacteriaceae bacterium, assembly GCA_002862805.1. Classification (GTDB taxonomy): domain Bacteria; phylum Bacteroidota; class Bacteroidia; order Flavobacteriales; family Flavobacteriaceae; genus Flavobacterium. The sequence goes on from PKEA01000032.1 coordinate 32,390, forward strand.
TATTCCAGATTTTACAATAAGAATAGTTGAGGATGAACTTGAACTACTTTTAAACGGAAGAAACGCGCCAGAACTTCACATTTCAAAAGATTATCAAGAAATGCTAAGAAGTTATAAAGACACTAGCGAAAAAAGTAATTCTCAAAAAGATGCAGTTCAGTTTATCAAACAAAAATTAGATGCTGCAAAATGGTTTATAGACGCTATTAAACAACGTCAAGAAACCTTATATGTTACCATGAATGCAATTATGCATTATCAAATGGAATATTTTTTAGAAGGAGATGAAACTAAGTTAAAACCAATGATTTTAAAAGACATTGCTGATTTAGTAGGTTTAGATATTTCTACAGTTTCTAGAGTTGCGAATAGTAAATATGTAGATACTCCTTACGGAACAAAACTGATTAAAGAGTTTTTTAGCGAAGCAATGAAAAACGATCAAGGTGAAGATGTTTCTACAATCGAAATAAAAAATATCCTTCAAAAAATAATTGAAACAGAGGACAAAAGAAAACCTTTCCCAGACGATAAACTTGCTGAAGAATTAAAAGAAAAAGGATATCCTATTGCCAGAAGAACTATTGCAAAATATAGAGAGCAATTAGATATTCCGGTGGCTCGTTTACGAAAAAAAATATAGTATGTCAGCTTTAAAGAAAGTACTTCCGTTATTTTCATACATATATCATCCAATATTTATTTCAATTTATGGAACACTATTTTATTTTTTAGTTTCTCCTAGTTATGAATATATTCCACTAAACAAGGTTTATTTAATATTAATACAAGTTGCAATACTAACATTATTACTTCCGCTATCACTTTATTTTTTATTTGTTTCTATAGGTGTAATTTCATCATTTACTGAAGCTAATTTAAAAGAAAGACGAATCCCTATAACTATTCAGGCGTTACTGCTGTTTTTTTTATTAAATTTTAGTGTTTCATTAGATGAATTACCTGAGTTATATTACTTTTTCCTTGGTGGGTTTTTAAGTAGTGTATTGGCATTAATTTCTGTATTATTGAAATTTAAAGCAAGTCTTCATATGATTGGAATTAGTTCATTAGCGACTTTTATTTACAGTTTAGCAACATTATACGAATTACCATTAGTCAATAGCGTTGCTTTATCTATTATATGCATTGGATTAGTTGCTTCCTCAAGATTATACATGAAATCACATACTAATTTGGAATTATTAGTAGGCTTGATAATAGGAATAATTTCTCAGGTAGGTTTGTGGTATTTTTGGTTATTATAGTATATAAAAGATAAAACCAATATTAAAATTATTTAATTTTAAATCTTCACCGTTTGATAATTTAGTGTCCTTAAAAAGAGAATTCAATCCGTAATAAGCATAGAAATTAATGGTATTATAACCCCAGCTTAGGTAAGGTCCATATTGAATTTTATTTAAATCCTTATTATTACGAATTACATCATTTGTACTTCCAAATTCATAAACTGATTTACTTGCAAATAAATAGCTTACTTTAAAACCGGTATAAATTCGCCAAAACTTATGTGAGTTGGCAGTAGAATTTCTCCATCTAATTTCTAGCGGAACTTCTAAATAATGTAAAACTAGTTTGTTTTTATCGTAATCACTGTCAACATTATAAGTTCTTTCTGTACTATTTTCTTCAATAATTAAATTATGTTTTATATTATTGTAAGAATAACCAAAACCAGTTCCAAAAGCCCAGTGTCTATTTTTAGAAATTGGAAAATCTCTAATAAAACCCAGAGATAATCCTGTCGAAAATGAATATTGATTATAACCTGAGGGTTTATTTTGTACTAAATTATAATTTAAAGAAGCATAAAACTGGTCTTCTCTATATAGAGAATCAGGAACTTTATTTACAGCAACATCTTGTGCAAAAATGAAACTACAAATTAAAAATGTCGATAAAGTAAAAAAAGGTTTCATTAATATTTTTTTATAAAAATAATAAAAAAAGGTACGCAAATGCGTACCTTTTTAAAATATACTTAATAAGTGACTACTCTACAGGGTTTCCTTGAGCAGTAGTATAATTCACTTTTAATTGATCTACTTTTCTTAATTCTTGCTTGATGTCTTGAACCAATCCCATCTTAACATTCTTGTCAATTTTTAGAGATGCAGTTAAATATTTTTCATCTTCAGAATTACGAGAAGCTCTTTCGTTAATAACAAAATTTCTAATTTCAGAAACCGGTGCTATTTTATCTGCCATTTGAACGCGATCAGTATTACCTAAAGTATTTCTATAACGTTCACTTGGTTTACCAGCATAAATATACATTACATATTGTTTTTTATGCAACTTTGCAGTCTGGTTAGCTTTTGGTAACTTATTTTCAATCTTTAAGTCGCTATCTTTCATTGTTGTAGCAGTCATAAAGAAGAACAATAGCATAAATACAATATCCGGTAAAGATGCTGTAGAAATTCCAGGAGTTCCTCCTGATTTTTTCTTTTTAAACTTAGACATGTTTCTAAAATTTAAAGGTTAAAAGTTCTTTTTAGGTTCTGCTTCAGAAAGTCTCATAGGAAACATTTCTTGAATCAATTTCACTTTAGGTTCTAAATCTTCGATTAAACCTTCAGTTGCTTTTGAAGCAGGATCATTGTAAATATATTCCATTTCAGAAAAAGACATGTTGTATCTTCTCTTACATTCTCTATCTCTTAAGAAAGTATAAGCTGCAACTAATTCGTTTTGAACTGCGATATACATTCCATAAGATGTTAAACCATCATTTGATAATGATATAACTGCAATATCTGGATGATCAGAAGAACTTGGGTCCTTTTTTCCTGTGAAACAATAATTACAACCTCCTTTACCATTGTTCTCTAAAAAATCAATAGCAGTTTGTCTTAAATCTTTAAGTTTTACAACTTGTTCATTAACCAACAACTGGTTGTCTTTATTAACTAAAACAGGTAATATATTACGTTTATTGATATCTGGTACAACAGGATTCTCTTCATACCTAGGCAAAAGTCGATTGATTCCCTGATCTACTCCAATGGTAGTAGTAACCAAAAAGAAGATCAAAAGCAGGAAAGCAATATCTGCCATAGAACCGGCATTTACCTCTGGTGCTTCTCTTTTTGCCATAATTATTTTTTAAATTTATTAAGTCCAGTCCAAGCCATTGTTCCAATTGAAACAAACGCTAAAATATAAAACATCCAAAGACCAGTACTAACTAATTTAGAAGTCATTCCTGTAACAACTTCATCTCCAACTTTTACATCAGATCCATCAGCTAATATAAAAGAAACAAGAACTACTGCTAAGAACAATCCTACAGAAACCATAGTTTTCTTAAGATTTTCTTTGTTAGAGAACAAGTTTTTAAGCACATACACTAATACTATTACAACACATGCTGCAAGTACAAAGTATGACATATATATTAGTGGAGAAATCCAACTGTTATTTGCATCATCGCCACCGGCCATAAGTCCTGCTAGAAAAACAATACTTAGAACTGAAATGACAATAGCTGCTATTTTTGTTAACTTATGTAAGTTCATAATAGTTACTATTATTTATGAGTTATTATTTTTTGTAATCAGACAATACATCAATTAAGCTAATTGAAGCGTCTTCCATATCATTAACGATAGAATCGATTTTAGCGATAATATAATTATAGAAAATTTGTAAAATAATAGCAACAATAAGACCGAATACAGTAGTTAATAAGGCAACTTTAATACCTCCAGCAACTAATGATGGCTCCATAGAACCTGCAGATTGAATTTGGTCAAACGCTTCAATCATACCAATTACTGTTCCCATGAATCCTAACATCGGAGCTAATGCGATAAATAAAGAAATCCAAGAAACGTTTTTCTCTAATTGTCCCATTTGAACACCACCGTAAGCAACAACCGCTTTTTCAGCAGATTCAATACCATGTGAATGTCTATCTAAACCTTGGTAAAAGATAGAAGCTACAGGTCCAGCTGTGTTTCTACAAACTTCTTTAGCTGCATCAACACCTCCAGATTTTAACGCATCTTCTACGTCAGAGATTAATTTTTTTGTATTTGTAGTAGAAAGATTTAAATAAATAATTCTTTCAATAGCAATTGCTAATCCTAAAATTAAACAGATTAATACAATTCCCATAAATGCTGGTCCACCTTCAATGAAACGTGTTTTCATTTTTTGTGTAAAAGTTGGTTCTGCAGCAGCTTCTTCTGTAGCTACAGCAGCTGTTTCATCAGCAGCAGTTTCTTGTACTTGTTCTGTTGCTACTTCCTCAGTTTGAGTAGAATCTTGTGCCTGAACATTTCCGAAAGTCATAAGCCCAGTGATTGCTAAAATAGAAAATAATCTTTTCATTGCTTTTGTTCTTAAATTTTAATTAGTTAATTGGGTTAAAGGTATAAAAATATTTATGAAACTTAAAAATAATATTTACAACTAAAAAAATAAAATAAAATAACGCTTTTTATAAATAGCGTTAAACCTTTTCTTGCCTGATTTAAACAAACAAACAATCATTTATTAACTGTAAAAAAATATCTAATTTTTCAAGGTGCTAAATAACATAAAAAAAATGATGTACAAAAGTTAAAACTCTCTTTTTAATGCATTTCTCCTCTTAATGATGTCTCAAAAATAGTTTTAAAGACTGAACTAGAAACATTTTTACCTAATAAATACATTAATTTTGTAATTGCAGCCTCAGTCGTTATGTTAAAGCCCGATATAACACCTATGTTTTTTAGCTTTGTACTGGTCTCATATTGCCCCATTGAAACGGTACCCCCACTACATTGTGTTACATTAATAACGTGAATATTATTATTTATTGCTTTTTGTAATATATCTACAAACCATTTTTCACTTAATGCATTTCCAGAACCATACGTTTCGAGGACAATTCCTTTTATATTTTTAATATTAATTATTGCTTCTAGTGCATTCTTATTAATTCCTGGAAATAATTTTAAAATAAAAACATTGTCGTCTAGCCCTTGATTTACAATTAATTTCTTGTTGTGCTGCTGCTTTATAATAACAGTATCATTTACTCTTAAGTGAACGCCAGATTCAGCTAATTCAGGAAAGTTTGGAGACATAAAAGCATTAAAATGTTCAGCAGATATTTTAGTTGTTCTATTTCCACGATATAATTTGTACTCAAAATACAAACAAACTTCTTGAATTATAGGCTTTCCTTTTTTTTGCAATGAAGCTATTTGAATTGCTGTAATTAAATTTTCTTTTGCATCAGTTCTCAAATCTCCTATGGGTAATTGAGAACCCGTAAAAACAACAGGCTTTCCAAGGTTTTCTAGCATAAAACTTAACGCAGAAGCACTATATGACATAGTATCTGAACCATGAAGCACAACAAATCCATCATAAGAACTGTAATTTTCTTCAATTATAGAAGCAATACTTTGCCAGTGCTCAATATTCATGTTTGATGAATCAATAGGTTCATTAAAAGAAACAGTAGCAACATTACAATCTAAAAGGTTAATTTCTGGTATATTATCCAACAACTCTTTAAAATCAAAAGCTTTTAAAGCTCCAGTTAATGAATCTTTAATCATACCAATTGTTCCGCCGGTATAAATCAATAAAATTGTTGGTTTAACTAATTGCATTTATGTACTTTAACTTATTAACCACCGGATTAGCATACATTGCTAAAAAACCCTCTTTTAAAGTATCATTATCTGAATTTATTCTCAACTCCAAACGTCTTTCAAAAAGTTGTTTTTCTTTTTCAGTATATAAATTAGAAAATGTAGATGAGTTATTTAAAATATCATATGCAATATAATTTGTTGGCCACAATTTATACGATTGTAAAATAGAATCATCAATTAACTGCGCAACTGCTTGAATTTGTTTATTAGTATTATCATTTCCAAATGCTATTTCATCTAGTTCGTTATCCAAAACATCACCTACATGAATATGAATTCTTTTCTTTTGGCCTATTATTCCACTTAACAAAGTAATAAAATCCTCATTTTTATCTTTTATATATACTTCATCTTTAGCTTGAGCTAATAATTGAGGCATTTTTAAAGCATCAGTAGGGTCATATTCATAAGAAATAGAAACGGGTACAATTTTAATTTTCTTAAAATAATCGATACAATTTTTCTCATCAGAAGCCATTGCTAACATTTTCAAAACGCCAGGATGAGTTGCATCATTACCGTCTTTTGTTCTTCCTTCTCGTTGTGCAATCCAAACCGAACGATTTTCTTTTGAAAGTAAATGATACATATATTCCGACATTAATTTAGAACTCTGTAACAACTCCCTTGGCGACAAACCTCTTTGCACTAAAAAATTTCGATTTAATTTTGACAACTTCAAAACAAAATCTTTTTGCACCAAATTATCCCCAATAGCAGAAGCTGTCATTACCAAACCATGATCATATAATGAAACATTCAACAATGAAGTGTCTAAAATTATGTCTCTATGGTTTGAAATAAATAAATAAGAAGTATTAGGTTCTAATTTTTCGAATCCAGATGTAGTTAATCCTTCTGAAGTTGTTTCTAAAACTTTCTTTATTGATTTATAAACGAAGTTAATCTGAAAATCTCTAATTGAATGTGTTCTTTTTAATTGTTCCTTCCAAACTTCATCATCGACATTAGGAAAAGTAAACTGCATCATTGCTTTCATCATAGGATGATTCAACGAAGTACAAAGCGCTTCATTTACTTCAGAATCATAATAGGGACGAATAGTATCGAATTTTAACATATTTAATTTTAAAAAGTCAATCTACAAATGAACAAAAATTTTAGGAAACGAATGCTTTTAAATCGTTAAATTCTAAAAATTTGTTTTGAATTTTCTGTTGTAATGCTAGCAATTTCTTCAATAGTAACATTATAGATTGTCGCTAATTTTTCTGCAACTAAAAATGCATATGAACTTTCATTACGTTTTCCTCTATATGGAACAGGTGCTAAATAAGGCGAATCGGTTTCTAAAACGATATTTTGTAAGTCAATTTCATTTAAAAACTGATCTATTTTTCCATTCTTAAAAGTTGAAACACCACCAATTCCTAATTTCATTCCAAAAGAAATTGCCCTTTGAGCTTGATCTAAATCGCCAGTAAAACAATGAAAAATACCGAACAAATCTTCTGCTTTTTCACTTTCTAAAACTTCAAAAACTTCGTCAAAAGCATCTCTACAATGAATATTAATTCCTAAATTATATTTTTTAGCCAATTGAATTTGATGTTGAAAAGCATGTTGCTGTTGCTTTAAAAAAGTTTTATCCCAATATAAATCAATACCAATTTCTCCAATAGCTTGAAATTTTCGCTTTTCTAATTCTCTTTCAACATGATCCAATTCTTCTAAATAGTTTTCTTTAACATAGGTTGGATGCAAACCCATCATAAGAAAAATGTTTTCAGGAAATTGGTTTTCTAAATCATACATTTTTTGGGTATATGAAGAATCTATCGAAGGAACGAAAAAGCGAGAAACTCCTTTTTGAATTGCTCGTTCTATCATTTCATTTCTGTCTGCATCAAATTCTTCCGAATATAAATGCGTATGTGTATCTGTTAGTATCATTGATTTCTATTTCAAAAGTGTAAATTTACAAAGATTAATTTACTTTTGATTTATGGAAGACTTACAAGACTTTTTAAAAGGAAAAAAATATAAAAAAATAAAATTTACGGTTTTAAAAACCCAACATTTAATGATTAAAGCTAAATTAAATTCTTTTAGCGGAAATTTTATTTTAGATACTGGAGCAAGCAATAGCTGTGTTGGGATTGAAGGTATTGAAAAATTTGAATTATTTGCTGAATTTTCAGAAATAAAAGCAGCTGGAGCTGGATCAACAGGAATGGAAACTCAAATTTCTAAAAGAAATAAACTTCAGTTAGGCAGATGGAAACACGAAAATCTAAATTTAGTTGTTTTTGATATGAGTCACGTTAACGAGGCTTTAAAAAGTTACAAAACAAAACCTGTTGATGGAATTATTGGCGCTGATGTTTTATTAAAAGGAAAAGCAATTATTGATTATTACAATCATTATTTATATTTGAAATAGTTTATGGGCAATTGCTAAAGCACCACGTTTTCCGTTGTATCTTTTTTATAAAAATAAAAAAGGATGTCACTTCAACCGTTATTGCAATGCGAATAAAATAGAAAACCCCAAAATCTTATTTGAATTTGGGGTTTTTGGTTTGTCAATCTGAAGTAAATTCAGCTGTTAATCATAATTTGAGATGCTGAAACGAGTTCAGCATGACAAATTCAGTATATTATAGTTCTAAAGCTTTCTTAGGATTGTTGTCCATTAATAATTCCATTGGGTTTTCTAAAGCTTCTTTAACAGCAACTAAGAAACCAACAGACTCACGACCATCAATAATTCTATGGTCATAAGATAATGCAACATACATCATTGGGTGAATTTCAACTTTTCCATTCACTGCAATTGGACGCTCAATAATATTGTGCATTCCTAAAATTCCAGATTGAGGAGGATTGATAATTGGCGTAGATAACATACTTCCAAAAACACCACCATTTGTAATAGTAAATGTTCCACCTGTCATATCATCAACTGTGATTTGACCGTCACGAGCTCTTAAAGCTAATCTTTTTATTTCGGCTTCAACACCTCTAAAAGTTAAGTTTTCAGCATTACGAACTACAGGAACCATTAATCCTTTTGGTCCAGAAACTGCAATTGAAATATCCACAAAGTCATAAGCCACTTTATAATCACCATCCATCATTGAATTCACATCTGGATATAATTGTAAAGCTCTTGTAACTGCTTTTGTAAAGAATGACATATATCCTAAACCAACACCATTGTGTTTCGCTTTGAATTCGTCTTTATATTGATTACGAATGTTGTTGATTGGTGTCATGTTAACTTCGTTAAAAGTCGTTAACATAGCTGTTTCATTTTTAGCAGCAACTAAACGTTCAGCTACTTTTCTACGTAACATTGATAATTTTGTTCTTTCAGAACCACGAGAACCACCTGTTGGAGTTCCCATTGAAGGTACTGCATTTACTGCATCATCTTTAGTGATTCTTCCATCTTTTCCTGTTCCAACAATGTCAGATGGTTGAATGTTTTTTTCGTCTAAAATCTTTCTAGCTGCAGGAGAAGGAGTTTGAGAAGCATATGTTTTTTCTGCTACTGGCGCAGCTTTAGGAGCTTCTACTTTCTTTTCTTCAACTTTAGCTTCCGTTTTTGCAGGTGCATCACCAGCTGGTTTTGCTGCGCTTGTATCAATTAAACAAACAACTGCTCCAACTGCTACTGCATCACCTTCTTCTGCTTTTAGTGTAATAATTCCACTTTCTTCCGCAGGTAATTCTAATGTAGCTTTGTCTGAATCTACCTCAGCAATAGCTTGATCTTTTTCTACATAATCTCCATCTTGAACTAACCAAGTTGCGATTTCTACTTCTGTAATTGATTCACCCGGTGAAGGGACTTTCATTTCTAAAATCATATCTTAATAATTTTAATCTTTTAAGGACTTATCTATTTGTGTTGCTACTCTAAGTAGTTATTTTACTGAAACAATGTTTTGTCAAAAACCATCGCAATGGCATTTTTTTGACGTTTTTTAGAACGTTCATAACTTCCTGCTGCTGGAGCACTATATGCTTTTGGAGAAGCTAAACGTAATTTAACCGAATCAAAATTTATTAACATGAAACCATAAGCACCCATGTTTTTAGGTTCTTCTTGTGCCCAAACATAATCATCAACATTAGGATAACTTGCTATAATTTCTTTAATCTGTTCTGTTGCCAATGGAAATATTTGCTCTAAACGAACTACTGCAACATCATTTCTTTCTAATTCTTCTCTTTTTGCAATAATATCATAATATACTTTACCTGTACAGAAAACCAATGATTTTATTGCTTTTTTATCTGTAACATTTGGATCGTCTAGTATTTCTTGGAATTGACCATTTGTTAAATCTTCAATTTTAGAAACCGCTTGTGGATGACGCAATAAACTCTTTGGCGTAAACACAATTAACGGTTTACGGAAAGTTGTTTTCATTTGTCTTCTTAGCAAGTGGAAGAAGTTTGCTGGTGTAGTACAATCGGCAATATACATGTTATGTTTTGCACACATTTGTAAATAACGTTCCATACGTGCTGATGAATGCTCTGCACCTTGATTTTCATAACCATGAGGTAATAAGAAAACTAATCCGTTTTGATTGTTCCACTTATCTTCTCCTGCAGAAATGTATTGGTCAATCATAATTTGAGCTCCATTAGAGAAATCTCCAAATTGTGCTTCCCAGATTGTTAATGTATTTGGAGATGCTAATGCATAACCGTATTCAAAACCAACAACTCCGTATTCTGACAAGTGTGAATTGTAGATATAAAAATTTCCTTTTTTATCTTTAATATCGTTAAGCAAAACAACTTCTTCTTCTGAATCTTCCACTTTAACAACAGCATGACGATGAGAAAATGTTCCTCTTTCAACATCTTGTCCAGATATACGAACATCGTATCCTTCTTTTAAAAGTGTACCATATGCTAATAACTCACCCATTGCCCAGTCTAAATTATCATTTTCGAAATACATATTATTTCTGTCTTTGATAATCTTAACAATCTTACTGATGAATTTTTTATCTGAAGGCAATTCGCAAATTGTATTTGCTATTGCAGTTAATTCGGTTTTATCGAATGTTGTATTTACTTTTTGAAGCATTACATCATCTGAAACTTGTTCGAAACCTTTCCAAACATTTTGCATAAAAGGTGTAATAACCGTTAAATCTTTTTTACGAGATTCTTCAAGATTTTCATCTAGTTTTGCTTTATATTTAGCTTCTAACTCTTTTACATAGCCAGCATCAATAACACCGCTTTGTTTTAATTTTTCTGCATAAATATCACGTGGATTTTTATGTTTTGAAATTAACTTATATAATTTAGGTTGTGTAAAACGAGGTTCGTCACCTTCGTTATGACCATATTTTCTATATCCTAATAAATCGATAAATACATCACTACCAAATTCCATTCTATAGTCTAAAGCAAACAACATGGCATGAACTACAGCTTCT
>PKEA01000014.1 GCA_002862805.1 Flavobacteriaceae bacterium
ACAAAACGGTCTTTCAAGATTCCTTTAATAACCGTCAAATAGTATTTAAACACATTAAACAATCAATAGATATAGTAGTCTAATTAAAACAAAAACAATTATGAAAAAAATAGTATTAGTAGTATTAGGAATGTTAACGTTAGTTTCGTGTTCAGAAACCGAAAACAAAAACGAGTATAGTAAAGCAATAATTTATAGCTTTCAAAATGGTTTAGAGTTAGCTCATCAAGAAATTCCTGGTCCTTTTATTTTAGTAGAGGAACCTAGCAGTAAGTTTATTAGAATTTTTAATAAGGATAACACTATTGGTGTGGAGTACTTTAGCGACCAAATTAAAGACGGCACTTTACCTCTTTTAAATACTCAAACAGGAAAGGGTACCGCAATGAAATGGCGTAAAGATAAAAAACATGTAATAAACTATATAAATGTTCCTGATACATTGGGCTTTGGCTTCTATGATTACAACGCTGAAAACCCTATAAAATCAACATTTTTATTTATTAAATAATTTGTACATTTGCTATCTACTTAGTCCGTAAGACGGAAAAATAGAAATAGTCACTATGAAAAAAAGCCCTCATTGATTGAGGGCTTTTTTATTAGATATATTTTCTTATTTTTGTAATGTATGGCAGCCAAAGAAAACACTATCCGACTACATCTTGACATCAAGAAAGAATTTGACAAATTAAGTCAAATTAAGGCTCACGGCGTTCGTAAATACTCGATTGACTATATTCTTGCCGAACTGGCTAATAAGTTCTATAAGTCGCCAGTAACAATTGAAAAAATAGTATTTAATCGTACTGGGTTGAATTATAAAACAAATCAAACTAACTTATTTGAGTCTTTAAAATAATTAGCCCTCAATCACATACCCTTGAACATTAGCCGGATCAATTTTTAAATCACCAAATGTTCCGTCTTCATAAACTTCAGCAGCACTATAATCAATTGCATTACACTTGTAGGTTACACTATATAAATTACCTGCTCCTCCTGTATCAACTGGCGAAAATGAAATACGAGACATGCCAGTATATGTGTTCCCACTTGATCCGTGAAGCACTTTATTAATTATATCTAAATTGTCTAAAAAGTCTAATGCCTCCTCTTGGTTCCAAGAGCCGTTATATGTGTCTGCAAATGTTTCAAAGAACAAAAAAACATCAACTTGCATTTCCACTTTTTGAACTTTAACTCCAGCATCTGTCATATTATTGCTTCTGAAAGCTAAAAATACTGCGGGCGTGGGAAAAGGATGCTCACTCTCTAAATTATAAACTTGTGAGTTCCATAAGTCAAGCCATTTAATAGCAGGTGCGCTATTGATAATTTTATCGGCAATCTCTTTGTATATTTCCTTAAAATTTTCCATTTAATTACTGTTTAAATCGTTTTTCAATTTCGTTTAGAAGCCATTTATCTAGGTTGCCCATCATTTGTTTAGATTGTCCAATAAATTGCCTTTGTGGCATTTTTATATCTATTTTTCTACTATGAGCTTTTACCTGTTCTCTTTTTCCGTTACGAGTACGAGAATGAGCTCTTACGTTTTGTAGCGCTCTTATTCTTTCTCCGTTGTTATGAACTGAAGCGTAAGGAACGTGTGAACCAAACATTATACTTTGCTCATTCTCATTCATAACTTTTAAGCTTTTTCGCAAAAATGTAGTGTCGATAAGCACAGCTCCTCCTGGTCTTTTATCTGGCTGTTTTCTCTTTTCCCAAGCTTTAAAACCTGCATCTGTAAAACCTTGTTTTTGAAAGCTATCATCAAACCATTGCAAACAATATACTTTAGCATAGCGCTTAGTATCGATAACTAACTTATTACCAATTGCTAAAAAATCAGGTATTTGTAATTTGCTCATAATTTTTTGTATATTTGCAATGTAATTAAGCACGCGGGTTGTTCCAAGTGCGTCCGTTACAGAAAGGCAATCTATTTTTTAGGTTGCTTTTTTCTTTTATAGCTTTTCACTTCTTTGCCGTCTTTAGAAACAATATAAACTTGTTTAATAAAAGGATGAATGTTGTTGCTTAAAATTTGATCTATTTTTAAATAAGCATTTTCAATGGTATCGCCATTTAATGATAAATCAATAATTACAATTTCGCACTCTTGAGTGTTCGCCTTTGCTAATGATTTTTTATAGTTTGTCGACAAAGGCGCTTTTCGCTCTGCAAGTTTGTTGTTTATTAAGTACTCGGGGTTTTTCCTGCCTAAAACAATACGCCCGTCTAAATGAGGTCTTACTAGAACATTTAACTCCAAGTTATTAACAATCGTTGTTCCCACTCTTACATTATCTATTAAATCAACCTCGTGTGCATAAATAGAAACATCAACCTTTTTACCTTTTTTAGATTTATAAGCTGTTTGAACAGGAGCATTCAATTTGGAAAGCTCTGCATTTCTAACAGCATTATTTTCAGTTCTTAATAACTGAAAAAACGAGCCTTTTTTTGTAAATATTTCATTGTCTTTACCTACGTTTCCTTTAAACTTTACAGGCGGTATATCGTCTGGCTCTTTTTCGTCAGCATCTTCAGCTGTAGCGACAACATCACAACGACATCGCCAATCTAATGGTGGGTAATATCTATCCCAGAATGCATCATCTATGGGCTTGACTATTCCGTTAAGTTTCTCGTGGTCGTCTCTTACTCTATCGTCACCAACAGTCCTAAACTTTAAATTAGGGAATAAGTCTTTTGTTTCCTGAAGACGTCCCCATTTTTCTGCCATTTGTGCTGCTGTTCTTGCTGTTTGGTATTCTGCCTGCAGATAATTTTTATTAAAGTTTTCATTGACTTTTCGAGCCATTTGTTGAAACTCATTATAAGGGCGCAATTTTCCGTCCTGGTCTACTAACAAATCATTTAACTGTTTTAAAACCGCATAACTTTTAGCCCCAGAAAAAGCATAGATATTACGCTTTAAAAATAGTGGGGTTGTTCCTTTTCCGTCTTTTGGGAATGTATCAAACTTTTTGCCATAACCTGCAGAGGCAGCTTCAGCAAGTTCACTATAAGTTTGGCTTATAAATTCCTGGTCTAAATCTTCAGGACTTATTTTTTTATCATGTAAATCTTTTGCAATTCGGTCAATTATTCGAGTATATCTCGAAAAGTCAACCGCACTAATATCCAAACAGCTAGTGCAACCGCAGCCCATAACATGATAGTCTCCTTCAATTGCTGTAAAAATTGCATCTACTTGTTTACGTTGCTTTTTTTTTTATCCTCCTCAGTTTGTTGGGAGTTATCAAATGAATTACTTTTTTGCCCTAATATTTTAAGTCCTGTTTTCTCTGCAATTTGTTCAGGATCTAGTTCAAATTGTGTGCCTAATATATTTACAATATCGGCAAACTCTTTAGCAGTATAAGTCTCTGAATTATCCCAGTCAAAATAGTGGCCTTGTAAAACAGAATATACCGTACTAATCTTTAAAAGTCTTGGAAACAATTGTTGATTAATAACGTTTTTCACTAATAATTTATCGCTTTCAAATCGGTCTTTTGCAAGTCTAAATTGAATTTCGGAGCTTCCTACATAACTTTTTTCATCAGTTAGTCCAGAACCTCCTAAAACGCGCTTACTTATTTCGGTGTTTGATCGTTCTATTAATTTGTCGAAATTGTCAGCGTTTCCGCTTCCAGTATCTTTTCCGATTTCAAATTTTTCGCTACCTCGACCAACCATAAAGCCATTACTTTTAAAATTAGCTGCAGCTTCAAATAATTGGTTTAATCTTGCGTCGTCTTCTCTATCTGTTGTAATAAATAATGAAGGGACACCGTATTTTTCTACATAATCAAGCCAAGAGCCTAAACCTAATTTTTTAGCTAAAACAATAGGCGCCATTTGTGCCAATAAGCCTAAGTCATTATCCTTTCCTGCTTGAATATAATATGGAGCTAATGCACCTTCTTTATATTGCCATCCTTTTTGATCTCCAGGAGCTTTAACTATGAGACCTTTTTTTGTGTTATAGTGAGCCATTGGAATTTCGTCAACTATAGACAATTCGTTAGTTATAGGATCAATATTATAAAGCTCCATAAGTGAGTTGCCCGTAAAGCGAGACATTAAAGTAAATTTTATAAAGTCTTCAAACCAAGTTCTCTCAAACAACCAAGTCAGTTCTTTGTTCTCTTCTCCTTTTTCATTAATTATTTTAAATGGAGAGCGTTGACAAAATAAAATTCTACTATCTACAACTGAGGCTAAATGGTTGTCTAGCATTAAATTATCGTATAACACTTGTAACTGACTTCTATCTGGCTCCTCTGGGTCAGTTGCCATTGTTATTGCTGCCTTCCACTCTGCTAAAGTTTGTGCTTGCATAGAAACGGCCTGTCTCTCTAAGCTTTGAGACGGCGACTTGTCTCTAGTTGCCATAGAAACTCTAATTTTACTTATTGGTGCGTTATTTATAACTGCATTTTCAAAGCTATTGTATAATGTTATAAATGGATTTTTCATATGTAAAAGTCAGAGTTTTTATTGTTGCCAAAAATTGTATTACTATTACTTGGGTTGCCGTTTTCATCAGTTGGGGTTGGAACACCGTCTAAAACAATAACACCAGTTGCAATGTCTTTTAAAATTTTCATTGCCTCATCGTAGTCTTCTTTATAGTCCGTTGGAACTTTACGAGCGGCGTTTCTTCTTATGATATTATACACAACCCATCTTGATAATATTTGAATGATTAACTCATTTCTTATAGGTTCTGTTTCATCAAAAATTGCATTAACATTATATCGTGTTCCTAATACTGTTTTTAAATAAGCAATTCCTCGAGCTTCAGTATCTTGCAAAATATACATTTGATCGGTTGAGCTTTCATCAATGAAACGCTCATAAGCTACTACAATTAAATCGTTTTTATTTAAATAGTTCATTTACCAATTGTGTTTTGATTTATATTTTCCGCTCATAAATTTTCCGTCTCCTGAGCCATAGGTTACATATTTCTCGCATTCGTCTGTAACGCCTTTCTTTGCATCTGGGTAATCGTCTTTTGTCTTGTAATTAGGCTCAACGCCAAATAATTGAGACATTGCCACTTGATGATCCTTTTTATGCTTCAACTTTTCATTATACCAAAAACGTCTGTTTTGGAAATAAGGCTGAAGCTCAAGCATTCTGTCGTACTTGTTTTTTCGTGGGTTATTTCGTTTGATTAGGTTTAATCGAATTTGGTACAATTGTTCCGCATCACGTATTGCACTCTCTACAGCTTCATTCCAAAATTGTGCTTCAAAAACCCAATGTACTACAACTGTTTCTGGCAATCCTTTTTGAAACTCACACATGTAATAAAGTGCCTGGTTCATTTTACATTGTTGTAAAAAGCAGTCAATTTCCCAAAACTCACGATCCTTTAATCCTTGTACAACAACTGAATTATAATCGGCGGTTTTAGTTCCTGCATAAGCAACATCCCAATACCCAAAAATTATTTTAAAGCTATTTAGTTTAGGAAGTGGAGCATATTGTATATCGTCGTTTTTAAAAATTGTTCCTTCAATATGTGGCTCATTGTTGTATTCAGCTCTTGCAGCCAAAACGCCTATTTCTTCCTCAATTTGTTTAAAATAATCAGGGCTATATTTAGCGCTCCATCGTGGAACGTATGTTACTGGGTCATACGCATTCACTCTATGAATTAACCATGTAGGGTGTAGCTCTTGTAAAATGGTTTGAACCATTTTATGTGCAAATTTATTGTTGGCTAAAATGAAGCGCCTAACATCGCCGTCCATCGTAGGAATTAAATCGCGTTCAATCCAACGAGCCATCTTTAACTGGCGCACTTCATTTGCATTTAAATCTTTAGTTTCAATATCATCACAAACAATATGAGTTGGTCTTTTGCCTCCAACACGTAGACCTCTTACGGATTGCCCCATTCCAAGAGCTTGCCCAATAAAACCTCCTCGAGTTACAAAAAAGCCGTCCTCCCAACTACCTGGATTGTGTTGCTCACCAAAATCATTAATTATTTGTGGATTGCTTTCAAACTCAGCACGGATATCTTCAAGCAATTGCTTGGCTCTGTCGGCCGTATTTCCAACAATTACCAAATAAACAGGCTCGCCATTTATCCACAACCAAAAAGGCAGTATAATATCGTTTAAAACAGATTTAGCTTGAGCACGACCCCACTCTGCAAAAGCTTTAATGGTTTTATATTTCTTTACTTTATTTGAAAACTCAATATGAAAGTCCGGAACTTCAGAAGTAGCAAAATGCGGAAAATAGCGCTCAACACATTTTCTGAAGCTTTTTTTTGCTTCAAGTAAAGCCTCTCTTTTTTCAACGTCAGTCTCAAACGGATTAATGTTTGAATGACTTCGAGCAAGTTCTAGCTTTTTTCTGTAGCGTTCAATCGCTGATTTATCCGCTTTTTTCATTATTTATTTGTAATTATCTTAACTCCTGTTCGGTGTGTAACTTTGTTTGTGCCAAAATCATAACTAAAACCAGTTATATAAGTAACTTTTGTTGTCCCAGAATTTAAGGGTTGTTTTTTAATTATTTGCCCAATTTCATACCCCACTCCTTTTTTTAATAAATACGAACCAATATTTAACCTCCATTGTCTTTTTGGCGCTCTGGTTAATATTAAATTCAAAACAAGTTGTAAAAGCACAAAGCTTTTAAGCCAATTTTTCAGTTTTTTTAAAGGGCTAAATTTCATTATCCTAGTTTTATTGATATGGTTTGTAAATATGATTCTTGAAAGTCAAGTGTTTTGTGATATAACTCTTTATCGAATGTTTCTAAATTTTGAAAAATATCATTCATTACAGTTAAGTAAGTAGATAAGCTTAGCTTTCCATCTTCAAGTCTTTCAAGCGCCTTCGTTTGTATTGCAACCTCCTGACTTAAAGCGCTTGATTGTTTCCTTAATTCACTAACTAAATTATTGTCTCCATTAGCTTTTGCATCTTTAACCTCCTCTGCAATTTGAAGTTGCTGTTCTGTTAGCTCTGAAATCAATTCCTTAATATTTACGGCCTGTGCTTTAGAGCTATTCACATTAGCGTCACGAATGGACTTCCAGTTTCCTTTTTTTGCCCAATCACCTATAGTCTTTTCGCTAACTCCAATAATTTCGCTAATTGCTTTAGCAGTCATTCCTTGATTAGTGTAATAATCTAAGGCGATTCTTTTTTCTCTTTGCTTAGCCATGTTACATGATTTGTCTATTTAATTAGTAATAATCTTATGGCAAAGTTGCTTACTTATGAGTAGATTTTAAAAACTTCAATCTTAAACAGTATTTCTAGTTAGCTGTTTTAGTATCAAATAGTTACCATTTAGGAACGCTGATTTTCAAAGCCCTTTTTTTATGCAAAAATTTGCAGAGTAATATTGACAAAATGAAAAGAGTTTTAAGATCAGTTTTAGTTGCCTCAATGATTGTAAGTATGAGCGGATATAGCGCTTCTACTATACAAGATTTAGCAGATAAATACCCATTAACAATTACGGCAGAGGCAAAAGACGACTTTGCGGAAATTAGAATAAGTGGAGCCTTATATGAGTGGTCTAATTCAACTGAGGCGTTAACCGCTAAAATTGACAAATTCCTTGCTGATGGTTTTAAGAATGTCAAGGTTTATATAAACTCTCCGGGCGGTGATGTTTTTGTAGGTGCAGAAATTGTAAATCAACTGAAAAGATTTCCAGGGAAAAAACAAGGTTTCGGAGGGGCATTAGTTGCGTCTGCAGCAACCATTATTGCAATTGAAATGGACAGCTTTGAAATGGCTGAAAATGGGCAATTTATGTATCATAAACCTAGTGGATGGATATCAGGTAATGAGGACAAAATTGAAAGTCAATTAACACTCTTAAAAAACTTAACATCTCAGTACAAAAAAATGTATGCCGATAAAACGGGCATTTCAGAGGAAGAAATTGAAGCAAACTGGACTAAAGGCGATGTTTGGTTAACAGCATCACAGGCAAAGGATCAAAAGTTTATTACCTCAGTATCAGAAAAACAAAAAGTAAATAAACAAACTGCAGAAATGATTGCTGCATGTGGAGGAACTCCTCCAAAAGTTAAGGAAGATAATATAAAACCAGAACAAATGAAAAACAGAAATGCAATTGTCGCAATGCTAAAGCTTTCAGCTGATGCTACTGACGAACAAATTGAAGCTGCAGTAAAACAGAATGTTGACTCTGCAGGAGAAGTTGAGCAAATGAGAGTTGATGCCAACGCTCAAAGAACTGCTGATATTAATGCTTTTATTGATCAGGCAATTACTGACAAAAAGATTACTGCAGATTTAAAAGACAACTATGTAGCACTTGCTAAAAAAGACTTTGACG
Source organism: Flavobacteriaceae bacterium (assembly GCA_002862805.1). Classification (GTDB taxonomy): domain Bacteria; phylum Bacteroidota; class Bacteroidia; order Flavobacteriales; family Flavobacteriaceae; genus Flavobacterium. The sequence continues at coordinate 8,368 of PKEA01000014.1, forward strand.
GGACTAAAGCAATTATAGAAGCTATGCAACCAGTGACGAAGCCAGAAATTACTCCAGGAGCAGTTAGTGCTTCAGGTCGTGAAAAATGGACTATGGAAAACTGGATGGAAAAAGACCCAGAAGGGCTAAAAGTATTAATGGTTGAAAAACCAGAAGTATTTGCAAAATTGGAAGACGACTATTTCGGTAAATAATTCATAGTTAAACGGACTTTAAACAATATTTAAACCACAATTAAAAGGTTAATTAATTCAGAAACAAAAATGAAAAAATTCTTAAAATTATTCGCAATCGCATTACTATTTGTAGGAGCTACAGTAGTTGCAAAAACATTAGGCGTTGAGGCCAACGGAACTGCTCTAGCAGCGGCTGGTGTAACGGTAGTAAACTTACCGGTATTAAACCAGCAGGCAGAAAGAGAAATGATTAAAAAATTCCGTCATGATAACACTTGGTTGTCAGAATTAAAATCAAAAAACAACTGGGTAGGTAATGAAGTTATTAAGATACCGCGTCAGGGAGCGGCTCCTGCGGTCTTAATAAACAACACCATTTATCCAATCGACAAAGCACAAAGAAGTGATGATCACATTGTATTAAGCTTAAATAAATACGATACTGAAAACACAATTGTTACTGTTGATGAATTATATGCATTACCATACGAAAAAGTGTCAGACGTTCAAACTCAGCATAGAGAAGAATTAGAAGATGTTACAGCACGTCATGCGTTACACTCAATTTCTCCTACAGCTAATAGTGCAACTACTCCTGTGTTGGCAACAACTGGTGAAGATGACGGAACAGGAAGGTTAAAGTTGACTTCTAAGGATATTGTTAAACTTAAGAAAGCCTTAGATAAATTAAATGTTCCTAAGTCTGGTCGTGTACTTGTATTATGTCCTGACCACGTTGCAGATTTATTAGATGAGGACAGAAGCTTCAACACGCAATATCAAAATGCAAAAGAGGGCGTTTTATCAACAAACTACTACGGGTTTAAAATCTATGAAGCAAATTACACACCTACTTATTCAGCTGGTAATGCACAAGTTGCATTTGATGCAGCTGCGGGTCCTAAAGTGTCTTCAATCTGTTTCCATAAAAACTTTGCAATTAAAGCATCTGGTACTACTCAGAGGTTTGCACGTCCTGCGGAATTAGATCCAGAAAACAGACAAAATACAATCGGTTTCCAACAATACTTTATCGGTGTAGCCATTAAAGACGAGGGAACAGGTGCAATTATTGGTTAGTTAAACTAGGTTAGTTAAAAAAGGCAGTTGCAGGCATTGCGCCTCGACTGCTCCCTTAGGGGGAAAATTAAAAAAATCATGAAACTAACACAAGACTTTAATTTAATTGAGTTTGCTTGTCACGATGGAACTCCAGTGCCTAAAAAGTACTATGACAATGTTAAAGAACTAGCTGAAAATTTACAAGTATTAAGAGATTTTGTAAACGAGCCTGTTGTTATTTCAGGTAGTGGTTATAGAACTGAAGCTCATAATAAAAAAGTAAAAGGAGCAAAACAAAGTCGGCACTTAGTTGCTAAAGCGGCTGACATATCTGTAAAAAGTAAAACACCTAAGCAACTTGCTAGGGTTATCGAAAAATTAATAGCTGAAGGTAAAATGAAACAAGGAGGTATTGGAGTTTATCCTGGCTTTGTTCATTATGACATTAGAGGCACAAAAGCACGTTGGTAATGAAAAAAGCACTTACATACTGGTTTTCATTTTTGGCCTTACTGATTATTATGACTTCTTGTAAGTCAAGCAAGCCAGTTATTGTTGAAAAAACAAAAATCGTTACCGAAACCATTCACGAGAGAGACACTGTTTTTTCAATAGCAGTTGACAGCTCTGCATATAAAGCATTAATTGAATGTCAAAACGGTAAACCTGTAATCAAGGCGGTTACAGAAAACAAATCGGGTAAAAATCTAAAAAAACCAAAAGTTAATTTAAACGACAAAGGCGAATTGTCAGTTGACTGTGAAAGCGAATTAATTGAATTACGAGCTAAGTTAAAGGACAAAACGAAATCAACCATCGAAACAGTTCAAGTTCCTATTGAAGTTCCTGCCGAAATTACTGGTTGGCAATGGTTTCAAATATGGTGCGGTCGAATTTTCTTATTTATTCTTTTGGCGCTACTAATCGGGTTTTTATTCAAAATTATCAAACCATGAAAAAAACATATAATAAAGAAGAATTACAAGTAAGAGCACAAGAGGTATTTAAGCAATATCCTAATGCACAAGAGGTATATGCTACTTCAGACGGAAATGTTTTCTTAATGGAAAACAGAGCAAAATTACACGCAGGAAAAGGCAATGTAATTTCTTTTGTCCGTGAATTTGATGCTGATGAAGAAGAGCAGGAATTTGACTTAAACTCATTAACAAGGCCTGAATTGGTTGATTTTGCAAAGGAAAACAAAATTGATTTAGGGAAGCTAACAGTTAGATCTAAAAAGGATGCGTTAACTGAACTTATATTTTCGGCTTTGGAAAAAGCAAATACTGCTGAAGAAGTAAACGCTGAGAAAGTAAACGCTGAGGAAGTAAACTCTGAGGAAGTGAAAGCTGAGGAAGTGAAAGCTCCATCAACTGAAAATGAAATTAAAACTCAAGAATAATGGGAGAGTTAAAAGGAGTAAACGTAATTAAACTGCAAGGAGGTTTAAACAGAACCAATGGTAACTTAGATAACCATGTGGCTATAATTTTAGCAGGTATTCCTGCTGGAGCAATTGCAGATGCAGTAAACAATTCAGGAAAAGGAGTTGTCATAACATCTGTTTATGATGCAGAGGTTTTGGGAATAAACGAAAGTTTTGACGCAAATAACACCTTGAAAACTCACAATCAAATTAAAGAGTTTTTCCGCTTAGCGCCAGAGGCAACTTTGTATTTATTTAATTCTGATGTAGAGGCTGATTTGAAGTCTTTTTTAAACCAGAATAAAGAGATTAAAGGTTACGGCTTAAATGTATTATACAATACAGTAACGCCAAACCTTACTAGTGAGATTTCAAAGCATCAAAGTATTATAAATTCTTTTGCAACTGAAAACAGACTAATTGACTTTGCGGTTATAGGAATGGACGGTTTAGACGACTTTTCTACAGATTTATTCTCACTAAACGCTGGCAATGTTTCTGTTTGTGTGGCTTGTGAAGATAGCACAGGGAAAGCTTCTATCGGATCAGTATTAGGAATGATTGCTATTCGTAGAGTAAATGAGAACATGGGGTCTGTTGATATTAAAGACAAACCACGTGCAAAAAGAGGTACTATCGATTATACTTTAACAGACTCTACACTTGATAGATGGGTAACTTCTTTCTTGTCAGATGGTCGTGAGGTTGCGGCGGTTTCAAATAGTGAGATTAGAGACGGTATACTTTCCAAAGGATATATAGTTGTGGCAGGTTATGAAGGTTATGCTGGGGTGTTTTTTGAGAACTCTTATACCTGTATTGAGCGTGCGTCTGATTTTGCTTTCATTGAAAACAATCGTACTTGGAATAAAGCTGCTCGATTAATTAGAACAACATTGCTGCCAAAAGTAAAAGGTGTAGTTAAAAAGAACCCTACAACTGGTTTCATTGCAAATACAACAGTTAGTTATTGGAAACAATTGCTAAACAAGGCCTTAGAAACCTTGGTAGTAGCAGATGAAATATCAGGTTATGAAGTAGATATTAACCCAGAACAAATTGTTAATAGTACAGCTCCTGTTGTCGTTAAAGCATCTATTGTTGCTGACGGTATCGTACATGAGTTTGAAGTTTCAGTTGGTTTAACTAATTCAATTTAATAGAATGAGTGTAGTTATAAATAAATTCGGTCAAATGCAGGGATGGAACTCCATTGCTGTTAATATGTTAGGTCGTGATGTTGAAGGAGTTTCTAAAATTTCATATGACGATACTTCAACAAAGGAGAATGTGTATGGTGCCGGTGATATGCCTATTGGGCGTTCACGTGGAAACTATGAGGCAAAGGCAACTTTAGGCCTTTATAAGGAAGAAGTTGACGCCATTAAATTAGCGCTTGCTTCAGGAAAAAGAATTCAAGACATAAAACCTTTTGATATTATTGTTCAGTACGAGATTGATGGTGTAATTAAAAAAGACATCTTACACAATTGCGAGTTTACAAACAACGCGGTTGACGTGTCTCAAGGAGACGGTACAATTTCAACAGATCATGAACTAATTATTTCACATATAACTTGGGGAGCACTTTAATATGGAAAATGTAAAATATACTGAAGTAAAAGGTTGGGACGATAATGTTAAAACTGAACATGCCGCAAAGTGTGGAGGAGAAAGAAATTTAATCGAAATCGCAATTATTACAGACGATAATTATCGTTTTTCATACTTAGTTAAGCGCCCAACCAAGACAATTATTCAGGCAATAGCTGAAATTGAAAATAAACCAGAAAAATTAAAGCAGGCCAAAGATATAACGTCAATCCAAAATTTAATGTTAGGATGTGTTTTAGAAGGAGACAAAGACGCTATTGAAAATGATGCCGCAATTTATACTCGTTTAATGGAAGCGGTTTCTGAATTAGTTGATAAGGCAAAACGTGACTTAAAAAAGTAATTGAGGGGTATTGGCTCAACCCCGATGACGACAACCATAAAAGGCTCGAAAAAGTAGACGCAATTTTAAGGGTTGAGCTTGGCCTCAACCCTAATGCGTTAACAGATGAAGATTGGGCTAAGAGTTTTCAAGAATGGATATACGTTCAGCGAGTTAAAAACAACGCTTTAGAAAAGATAATTGAGAAAGTAGTTCGTCAAGCTTTGGCGGATACATTAAAAGCAATAAATGGCAAATAATTCAACATCGACATCATGGATATTAGAGTTTGTTGACAAACTGACTAAACCTTTAAAAGGTGCAACAAAAAGCATTTCTAAGAGTACGGAGTTTGTTGATAAAATGACTGGTGCCGTAAAGTTGAATGAAAAAGAAACTAAACAGTCTTTAGTCAATGCCAAAAAATACTATTCTGATTTAGAGTCACAAATACGTGATACTGAAAAAGAGTTAAAAGATTTAGCCAAAGCACAAAAAAGTGACAATTGGAGCGAGGTTATGAAAGCCTCACAAGCATACGATAAAGCTGAAAAAAAAGTTGAAAGGTTACGCCAAGCTTTGCAAGGTGCTGAAGCTGATGTTAAAGACCTGACTGAGCAGTCTGACAAATTTGCTAAAAAAGCACAAAAATGGACTGATGTTACAACTGGAATTAACCAGGCAACTGAGTTAATGCAAAAGGCCGTTAATGGACTAGACTTTACTGCAGACGTTGGTAAGCTTCAAACAGAAGTGGCGAGAATGACTGATTTATCAGGAAAAGACCTTGATAGCTTTGTAATGAAGTCTAGACGAATAGCTGACGTTTATGAGGAGGACGCAATGGAAATTTCTAGAGCTGCAAACGCTATGACTAAGCAAAACGGAAAATCTTATGAGGAGAATTTAGCTTTGATTGAAGAGGGTATCAAAAAAGGAGCAAATAACAATGGCGATTTTTTAGATTCATTAAAAGAGTACCAACCATTCATTAAGCAGCTTGGTTTAGATCAATCTCAAGCAATTGCCTTAATGGCTAAATCTGGTAAAGAGGGTATCTTCTCAGATAAAGCAATTGATTCGATTAAAGAGGCAGATTTATCATTGCGAGAAATGGGGAAAGGTCAAGTAGATGCATTAGCTGGCATTGGGTTAAAACCTGAAGACTTGGTTGGGAAAACAACTTTTGAAGCAATTCAAATGATTTCGCAAAAAATGAAAGGAGCTACTACTCAAGCAAAGCAATTAATTTTAGCAGATATATTTAAAGGTGCTGGAGAAGATGCGGGTCTTAAATGGGCTGAGGAATTAGGTAACGCTAACTTTGATTTAGCTAGCCTTCCAAGCGTGGAACAATCAGGAGCTTCGATGAAAAGCTTCTTTTCTGAAATGAGAACATGGGCGGGACAAACTTTTGGAGATATTGGAACTTATGCAACACAATTGGCTCCTGTTGTAATGACAATATCTGGTATGATCCCAATAATGAACATGTTAACCACAAGTTCAAAAGTGCAAGCTGTTTGGACTAGTATCTTAACTGCAAAGCAATGGCTTTTAAATATAGCGCTTAACGCTAATCCAATTGGTTTAATAGTAATAGGAATTCTTGCATTAATTGCGGTGGTTACAGCTATAATATTAAAGTATGATGAATGGGGCGCGTCATTAACCTTTTTGCTTGGTCCACTTGGAATGGTAATAAACTTAGTAATGAGTTTTGTTAGACATTGGGACAGTATTGTTGAGGCTTTTAAAAGTGACGGAATTGTTGGAGGAATTAAAAGGATTGGACTCGTTATACTAGATTCTTTATTAATGCCATTGCAGCAAGTTTTAGAATTAGTTGCAAAAATTGACCCTACAGGTTTAGCCCAAAAAGGGGTTGATGGAATTAAAGCATTTAGAGAAAGACAAAATTTAGCTACACCTGAGGAAAAGACTAAAACAACTGACAAAAAATCAGCTGGTGTTAATGACTTATTACAAAAAGAACCTGATGTATTAGGGGCGGTTGCGGGTGATAAAACTAAGACAAAAGGGAAAAAAGAAGGAGACGGATTAAACGTTGGTTCTGGTAGTGGAGGAATTAAAAATATTACAATGACATTAAACATTGCTAATAATTTTTCTGTGGCTCAAGGAATGAACGTTAGACAAATGGCCGAACAGGTTACAAGTGAAATTAATGACCGTTTACGTGATGGAGTTATAAGTTTAGGATAATGTCAGATATAAGATATAATGTTTCGGAACTTTTTAAGCTTGCCTTTGGTATTAATTCTCCTGTTTATGTTACGGAGCCTTTAAACAATACTAAATCTGCAAACATATCATATGAAGGTATAGAAGTTTTACCACAATACTATACTGAAGAGAGTAAAAGTTGGATGGGTACTCCTATTATGTTCGCGGCCACATTTAAAGGAGACACTTATAAACAATATAACCAAGTTGGGGAAATTGTAAAAATAAGCTTAAATGATTATGAATTACCTCCAGCAACAATGTTTAGTTTCAGGAGAGCACATAACATAACAAGAACTAATTTATTAGGCTCAAATGGAACAGTAAAAGAAATATACGGTTTTGACGACTGGGTAATTGATGTAAGAGGGCTAGCACTAGACGAGCCTAGTCAGTCAGCTGAAGACCAAATTAATGAGCTGTTAAAGTGGGAGCGCTTAGCCGACTCCATAAAAATTTCAGGAAAGCTATTTAACCAACGCCAAATTGATAGAATAGCAATAGCCGATTGGAGCGATAATTTAACACAGGCTAAACCAGGAGTAATTCCATTTCAATTTCAAATGTTTAGTGATGAAGCAATTGAGTTAATATTATGACACTAGCACAAGTTTGTAAAGTTGTATTTCACAAAAACGATAGACGCGACGAAATATCGCTAACACGTGTTACGTCAATCGAATTTGAGAGTACGTGGAAAGAAGTAACTGATAGAGGCTCACTAACATTGCCTAGAAATGTAAAGTTCTTTGATAAAAATAAAATACGTGACACCTTTAGACGTGGCGATGCTATAACTATATATTTTGGATATGACGAAAATTTAATAAAAGAGTTTGAAGGTTATATAACTGAAGTAGCGGCTGACATCCCAATTGTTATAAAGTTTGAAGATGAAATGTATAACGTTAAACGATTGCCAGTAAATTTTTCAAGTGCAAATGTTACGCTAGATCAATTATTAAAAACAATAATACCAGGTTATGAAATTGACTATTTAGAAGGCGTAACGCTTGGAGCTGTAAGATTAGCAAAAACGCAAGTTGGACCAGTATTAGAAAAGTTAAAAAGCGACTGGGGTTTATACACTTATATGAGAGGTAAAACTGTTGTTTGTGGGAAGTACTATGCGGATGATACCAATGATAAAAAAATAAAATTTCACCTAGAGAGAAATTGTGTTAGTACCTCTTTAAATTATCAAAATAAAGAAGATGTACAGATAAAAATAAAGGTAGTTTCCACCTTAGCGAACGGAACAAAAATAGAGGTCGATAATATTGGTGATAAGGAAGGAAACGAACGACAATTGACCTTTTATAATATAAAAATAAAAGCCGAGCTCGAGAAACTTGGGAAGCTTGAATATGAAAAATATAAAGTTGATCGCTTTGACGGTTCTTTTGTAGGTTTTGGAATTCCAAGTGTTAGACATGGATTAAAATGTGAGTTATTAAGCTCTCTATATGAAGACAGAACAGGAACATATTATATTGAAAAAGTGGCAAAAAGTTTTAGTGATGGAGGTATTAGACAGACTATAACATTAGGAGAAAAGGTATGAGTGGTATTTCAGAATTTAGCGAACTAATCGCAAGAAAAGCACTTGAACTGATACCTGTTCAAACTGTATGGGCAATTTGCAAAAGTGTTGATTGGGATAATAAAACAATGGTTGCAACAGGTCAAACAGACAGCCTAGATTATGAGGGAGTCCTATTAGGAAATGGATTTGAGTATAAAAGACCAAAAGAAGGAACAATTTGCCTTTTAGGAGTCATTCAGAATAATGATGCTATGGTTTTTTTAATTGATGCGTTAGAAGTTGAAGAGTATTTAATTACTGATAAAACAGGTTTTAAAATACATTTAAAGGATGGTAAGTTACAATTGAATGGCGATGAGTTTGGAGGTATTGTGAAGGCTCCAGAACTTAAAACCCAAATAGATAAAAACACTGAGGCCATAAAACAGCTTCAACAAATATTTAATTCGTGGACACCAGTGGCACAAGATGGAGGCGCTGCCTTAAAAGGCTTAATTGCTCAATTTACAAGTAGGCCAACTGCGGATTTATCTAATATTGAAAATGAAACAATAAAGCACGGCAATGACGTATGATAAAGACATATTACTCAATCAAGATAACGATCTTGACTTTCTTAATGGCGATGTTGTTATTGGAGAGAGTTTACTTCAAGAAGTTAGTATAATTGCAAGACTTCAAAGCGGAGAACTAAAAAGCGACCCAATATTAGGTCCTAATTTAATTCAGCTTATAAAGTCAAACTCGAAACAGGCGGATATAGAACAAAGATTAAGGATTCACTTAGCACGTGATGGTAAAGAATATAACGAACTAAAGCAATACATACAAGTAAATGGTACTATTTGACTTTTTAAAGGAATATCTAGGCGAGGGAATCGCCTTATTAGTTGGCGGTTTAATTAAGTGGATTTTTGATAAAAGAAAAGAAAGAGCTGAAGTTACAGGCGATGAAATTGAAAACGGCGCAAGTGTTGTAAAACTCTACAAGGATGCTTTAGACGACTTACCCACTCGTTATGAAGCTAAGTTTACGGAACTTAATGAGTTGTTTGAACAAAAAGTAAAAATTCTAAAAGAAGAGATAGAATTTCTTAAACGTGAACGTGATTTATGGAAAAAGAAGTATAACGATTTATATAAGGAATATCAAAAATATAAAAAAGAGCATCCATGATAAATGACGGAAACAAACCATTAATTGACTTTGTGGTTCAAGGTGTTGGTAGCGCTTTTGCATTGTTTGATTATTCAATTGAGAATGAATTATCACTCAATGAAATTTTGACACCTGGACAAGTTTTAACTGGGGCTACTTTTACAGAGCCCGAGCCAGATAATTTTAATGAAATTATAAGCTCATATATAAAAAAGCAAAACCAGTATAATATTGTTTCTGGACAATCAATTTTGGATGTTTCAATTCAAGAAATGGGGTCTCCTTTTTATGCATTTGAATTAGCACTTAATAATCAACTTTCGTTAAACGAAATTTTATTACCAAGTCAAAAAATAAATATTCCTGAAGGGCTATTAAATGAAGATGTTGTGAATTATTATAAAGGAAACGGCACTACTATATCAACTTATAAAACAGGAAGTATAAACGAAAGTTTTGAGTTCCCAATTGAATTTCCACTAACTTTTTAAAAATGGATACAAGATTTAACGAAATACAGCAGGAAATACTACAAGCGAAATCAGATGCGTCGGCCTTAAATGCTTTGGAGGTATTGACCACATCAGAGCAAACATTAAACTCTGCTACTACTACTAGCAAAGTAGCTGTTTGGCGTTTGTGGGTTTGGATATTTGCGTTTGTAATATGGCTTAATGAAAAAATAGTAACACAAAATGCTCTTAACTCAAGACCTCAAAATTTACCAAATTTCAGAGCTGCAGTATTAAACTTCAGAGATGGATTAGACTTGGTTTGGAAAGATGGAGCCTTTAGTTATGATTTAACATCAGTTACAGATGCTGAAGAAAGAAAAATAATTGATAGATGTGCAGTAATTGAATCAGACGACGGAGAGCTTGTAGTTAAAGTAGCAACTGATAACAGCGGCAACTTAGAACCTGTAACGCCAGCACAAAAAACAAGGGTACTAACTTATTTAAAGCAAATTAAAGTACCTGGTGTAAAAATTAGATTGATAAACGAAAACGCTGACAACTTAAAAGCCAGTCTAACCGTATATGTTGATCCTTTAATTATTGATTTAAGCACTGGCCAACTTTTAAACACTTCAGACGAGGTTTACCCTGTTAAAGAAGCAATTAAAAGCTATTTAGAAAATTTAGAATTTAACGGTGCTTTTGTAAAAGACTACTTCCGTGAAGAAATTAAAAACGCTGAGGGCATTAACCTTTGTGTGGTTGACTTATTGGAGTGGAAATTCGCAGCGTTTCCATTTACGGCAATTGGAGAGTGGAAAGTTCCTGAGAGCGGTTATTTTAAAATAGAAGAAACAGATTTAACAATAAACTATCAGCCTTATGTTTTGGTCAACGGCTAATTTTAATGAGCTAGTAAAGCAGTTAATGCCCTCTTTTTTAAGAAAGGAGCGCCATATTGCGTTGATTCAAAGTTTTGTAAAGCCTGTGCAAAGGTTGCACGATGAAACGCTTTATCAAATGCAACACGACGGCCGAACTATTTATCTTGAGAAAGTATTAAATGAATGGTTTGAAGTAGTAGGTTACGACCCCCAAAACCACGAAACAACAAAGCTAGTTTATATAGACGATACAATTGAGGAGGATAAATTATACATACATCAAGACTTAGAAACAGAGGTCATATTTCTTGAAGATGAGCCAGACAATGAAGATGATATATTTCTTGACGGAACAAACGAAAACGACGTGGCCTTCTCTTTTATAATTTTCATTCCAGACACATTTGTCTTTGATGAGTTAAAAGTAAGAGCGGTTGTTGATTTTTACAGATACATAGGAAAAAAATACAGTATTCAAACTTATACAATATAACATGAACTTAATTGATTTTACACAAAACGGAGGTTACCGACTTAAGCAAGCGAGTTTGTCAAAAATGCAGGTTGCTTATTTTGAAATATTAAAGGCGTTTATCACTTTTTTAAAGGTGCCAGATACAGGAAATTATATTATTTCGGGATGTGAAATTTCTGGAACTGATATAACTTCCGGTATAATGTATATCGACGGAGAGCTTTGTCCTTTTGTTCAAACAGCTGGCGATTTAACTACTAAAATAAAGAAAGACATACAAATAGATGTCTTGGCTTTTAAAAGTGGTTCAAACCTTCCAGTGTTTAGACAAACAACCGCAATAGTTGATGCATCAGGAACAGCATTACAAGATTTTGAAAGAGTGCCAGAAATTCCTCAATTACCTGATAACTTAGTTATCGATGCAAATTATGTTCATACGGACAATAATTTCACGGCTGCATTGTTGGCAAAGTTAAACGGAATAGAAACACTTGCTGAAGTAAATGTTCAGGCCGATTGGAATGCAACTAACTACTTGAGTGATGCATTTATAAAGAACAAACCAAATATTACTGAGTTTTATTATAAAGGCAGTGCAATTATAGGTTCAATAGGAAACTTTATAACTAGCTACAATACAATTAATTTTCCAGCAATTCCTTTTTCAGATTATATTGTTATTGGTGAAATGTATGTAGAAAACGGTTTGAGGGTCATTTTTGTAAATGCACATGATAAGACAAATTCTAGTTTTAAGGCAAAATTTTCAAAACTTGATACTTCAGGAACTCCAACTGGAATGATTTTTAATTATTACATACTCCCTAAATAAAATTTTATGAGATATTTTAAAGCATCAGAAATTGTAGAAAAGCCCTTAATAATTTGGAATTTATGGGCAACATCAGAGCAGAAACTAATTGATATGGGAGAGGACGACAATCCGCTAATACTTCCAGAAGATGAAGTCCCTGCTGTTGAATATGGAGTTTGCCCCTTAAAGGTAGTTGCTGGAGAGTTAGTTGAAAGAACAACTATTGAAATGGAAGCATTTGAAGCTGAGTTTAATTCTGATAATTTTTTAATGGAGCAACGCGCAAAGCTTATTGAAGTTAACAATGGCTCGTTTACTTATGATTCTCAAATTTTCCCAATGGATGAGCGCTCGCGTTTATTCTATCATGGAATTGACAGAAAGCCTCCTGTGGGAGATGTAAAATGTATGACAATAGATGGAGATTTGTATAATTTATCTAATGCAAACATTACAGCATTTTTAGGGGCATATTACACACAATTAATTGCATTAACACAACCTGAAGTATAATGGCAAAAGTAACAATTGAAAATAAAGTTGATAGCGCTGAAAAGCTTGCGGCAATAGCAGGAAAACCTACTGAAAATTATTTGCTTGCAAATGAATTTAACCAGGTTAAAGAGCTCGCAAACAAAAATGGCATTAAAGCAACTTTATGGGAAGCGGGTACGATTTTCACAGAACCAACATGTGTAATAAAAGACAATTTATTATATGTTCTAAATGAGGCTGTAACTTTTCCATTTACTTCTACTGATTTTAATGCTGAAATAACTGCCGGTAATTGGATAGCGGTATTTTCTGAAGCTTCAAGCGGTGTCAATTATTTCACTTATGAAAGTGCTGGTTTTAAAGTAAATGTAACAGCTGGATTAGTAAATATTTGGTTAAGGAATAATCAATATGTTCAATATGACCTTTATTTTGACGAATCAACTGGGATAACCGATAAAAGTTTAATAATTCCAGATGTTAGGTCTGTTGTATATAAAGTTCCTGAAGATTGTTTTTTAGAGGAATTATCTATTAGACGACCTCCTGTTGGAAATGGAAAAATATTAATTTGGAAAACAGCATCTGATTCAGTTTCATCGACACCAATAGAAATATTATATAAACTTATTGATAATACTTTTGCTGCTGGTGGTCAAATGGGTTCAGTTTTTTATGGTGAAAACATTCCTCTTTTGAAAGGAGAATATTTACATTTCTTTTTTACAACTGACATAGGTTCGCAGTGGTGGAATAAGATTTTCATAAGATTTAAAAAGCAATAAAATGGAAGTAACAAGGATTATAAATGGAATACCAGCTCAGTCATATCAAATAGAATGGGTAGATGCTAATCAAGAAAAATTAATTAATGGAGCATTTGTAAAAGATTGGGTGTTAGCTCCAAAATATTCTGGTAATTATGTTTTACCAAAATGGAATGGAACAGACTATTATGAAAGTGCAACACCAGAACAAATTGCTGAGGCAAATAAAGTACCTGTTCCAGAAAAAGTATCGGCAATTCAGTTTTTTGCTCAACTAGAATTTATAGGTATTACTCAACAAACAATCTTTGAAACAATTGAGTATTTATTCACTCAAGGAGTTCTTACTGAACAGCAGAAAATAATAGCTTTAATCTCTGTTAGAAAAGCTATTTATTTCGAGCGTAACCACGCTTTTATAAATTTAATTGCGTCTGCATTCCAAAAAACAGAAACAGACATAGACAACATTTTTATTAATGCAAGTAAAATAATATAACATGGGATTCATTCTTTCACTAATTGCAATTGTATTGTTAATTGTGGTTCACATAATTGACTATCTAGTAGGCTTTTTTTACGATGTTAAAAACCGTAAATGGTTTAAACTTTTAGATAAAAGAAACTACAGAAAGGCTTTTAATATTGACGTATTTGCAAATTATCAATATGAGGGCTTCTGGAACTTGCTTTGGAGTAAAAAGGGCAAAAATTATAAATACGGCCGTAAAGGAGAAACATTGTCAAGCGTATTTGGTAAAAAACAAAAAGAAAAATCACTTACAATTTTAGGGTGGCTCTTCTTAGGAATAGTCAACTTTATAGACTTTACAAAATGGTTTAAAGGAGGTCATTGTTTTGCAAGCATAATGACTGATGAACAAATAACCGCATAAACTTCATAGAGGATGAAGTAAAAAAAGTCCTCCAACATTAAAAAAAACTCTCACATCTTAATTAATTTAGCACTAAAGCCAGCGTTGGAGGACATAAGTCTTCTAGTGCTGGCTTTACTATTTTAATTATTGATGTGAGAACTGCAAATATAATCATCATAAATCAAATATCAATCATTAATCAAAAAAACGAATGGAACAAAAAAAGAAAGTGTTCACTACGGCACCTTTGCCGTTTATGGGACAAAAGCGCAAATTTTTAAAACAGTTTAAGCCTGCGTTAGAACATTACTCGCCTACAGCAACTTATGTAGATTTATTTGGAGGCAGTGGACTTCTTGGCCACAATGTAAAAGCAATTTATCCAGGTGCAAAAGTTATATACAATGACTTTGATAATTACAGAGAGCGTCTTTTAAATATTGATAATACTAATCAAATTATCACCGATTTAAGGCTTCTGTTAAAAGATAGTCCAAAAGACAAGCGTGTGGAAGGTTTTGTTAAAGAACGTGTTTTAAAACGCATAAAACAAGCTGACGAAAAAGGTTATGTAGATTATATTACATTATCTAGCTCAATACTGTTCTCTATGAAGTATGTGCAGTCGTTTGAAGAGCTTAAAAATGAAACGTTGTATAATTGCATCCGTCAATCAAATTATGACGCTACAGGCTATTTAGATGGCTTAGAAGTGGTAAATCAATGTTATAAAGAATTGTTTGCTAAATATAAAGACGAGCCAAATGTTGTTTTTCTGGTTGATCCTCCCTATTTGTCAACTGAAGCTGGAACATATAAAAGTTACTGGAAATTAAAGGACTACTTAGACGTCTTAAACGTTTTAGATGGTACAAAATATTTTTATTTTACATCTAATAAGTCGTCTATTATTGAGCTTTGCGAGTGGATTGAAACAAAAACACCTATGAGTAATCCTTTTACTGGTTCTACTACAGCTACAATGAATGCTACAATGAATTATAACTCTAGTTATACAGACATAATGCTTTACAAGTATGAATAAGTATCACCAAATTTTAGATAAAATTTTGAGTAAAGGCAAAACTCAAAACAATAAGAAAGGTAATATTAAATACCTTTTAAATCAGCCTTTAGAGTTAAAACCAATTGACTTACTAGAGTTGTTTGAAGGGCATTCGTTGGCTAAAAAGAAGTTAAAAGATGAGTTACAATTATTTATATCTGGTGAGCGTTCTACTGAAGCTTATAGAAATATAGGCGTTTCTTGGTGGGACTATTGCGGCCCTATTTTAGTGAATAGTTATCCAACATACTTTGAGAAACTACCTAAGTTAATTGATAAGATTAACAAAGAAAAGCGAACTTCTAAGAATTACGTGCTGTTTCTCGGTTCTAATGATACAGAGAGCAATCAACAGCCTTGTTTAAGTCTTATACAGTTCCAAATAGATAACGGAAAGCTTATTGTTAGTGCTTATCAGCGTAGTTCTGACGCTAGTCTTGGATTGCCTGCAGATATATATCATTTGTATTTGATAAGCAAGCAAATAGATGTACAACTGAAGAGTATTACATTGTTTCTTGGTAATGTACATATCTATGAGAACAACATAGAGCCTACAGAAGCGTTGTTGTTAGGTAATGAGGCTAAGTTTAGTCTTAATGTTTAAAAGGTGTTTAAACAACATTTAAAAGGAGTAACATACGTTACTCCTTTTTGTTTATATTTGCTCTGAAAGTGTACTTTTCGTTTTTAATTTATGTACATTTCGTTTTTCCGATTATAATTGCAAATTTTACTTTTAACAATACCGCAACAAGTTATATTAATGGAGAAACTTTTATTGGAGCGAGTTCTTATGTTGCAGACAGAAACGCAAATAGTAACAGCGCATTGTCTAGAAGTACAGGTATTGCTTTTACAGGAATTAATAACATTCCTATTGGTGGTGTAGCAAGATCAATTTCTATATGGTTGCTTGTTAATGTGTCAGTTGGAGAAATAGTGCCTTTAGAGTATGGAGATGGATCAACTAATTCTAGGTTCTTAATTTCTTATAGTAATTTTCCGACTAATAATTTTGCTTTTGGAGCACCACCTTTTTATCAAACAACAAACTATACTATCACAAACGGGGTTTGGTATCATTATGTAGTTACAACAAATATATCTGGAACAGTGAAACAATATGTCAATGGGGTGCTAATAGGCACTTACGCAGGTACAATTAATACATCAAGTACTAATACTTGTTTTATGCAAGGAGGTTATAATGGGGCTGTGGATGATTTGAAAATTTATAATAGAGAAATTTCAGCTACTGAAGTGGTAAGCTTATTTAATAACAATACAACACTATCATCCCAAAACTTCAACCAAAACAACCTAGAAGTTGCCTTATACCCAAACCCAGTAAACGATGTTTTAAATATTGAAACAGCATTAGAATTACAATCAGTAGAAATTTATAACATTCAAGGGCAAAAAGTACTTTCATATAATCAAAAACAAATTAATGTTTCCAATTTAGCTGCAGGAATGTACATGGTTCGTATTCAAGATTCAGACAATAACATTGCAACTAAGAAAATAGTAATTAAATAGTAAATTATGAAACATTTAAAATCAAAATTAGAAGAATATAGGTTAGAATTGTTGTTGTTAGTTTTATATTCTTTTCTTTTTATAATAATTTTTAATTTGTTTTTATAATGATTAAGAGTGCTCTTACGGAGTGCTCTTTCTTTTTTTATGTTTTTCGTAAACTGAAAATAGGGTTTGGTAAACTCACTATTATAAAGATGATTTTACCAAAGTATTTTTGAACCAAACATTTAAATTATTTAGTATGAAAACAAGATTACTTTTACTTAGTGCACTTTTATTTAGTGTCTTTTCATTTTCACAAATTAACGTAGTGGAAAGTTTTGAATCAGGAGTTCTTCCAACTAATTGGTACAGTGATGGAGCTGCTCAATCTGTAACCTCTGGAAATACCTGCAGTGGTTCGTTTAAAATAGAATCAGCTTCAATGACTGGTTCAACTCTGGCAACTACTCTTTACACTAGTAATTTTCTATCAAACGGGAATAGTATTTGTGCTTCGTTTAGTTACAAAGGTACTAATTCAAATCCAGGCCAAGTTTATCTTTATTATCAAATAAACAATGGAGGAGTATGGGTTTTAATGGCCACTAGCTCATCTATTTCAACTACTTGTCAAACTTTGTCAGGATCAATAGATGTTGGTGTTGCTCCAAGTGGTTCTTCAGTGCAATTTAGAATGCAGATGAACTCTGCCGGTAATAGTGCCATTTTTGATGATTTTTCAGCTTCTCAAACAAAACCAACTATATCTTCTATTTCAAATGTAATAGCTCCAACTTCTACTACGATTAACTATACTTTAAATGCAAATAACAGTGCAACAACCTCTGTTGTTAATTATGGAGTTAGTTCTTCTTCTCTTACTAATTCAGTTGTTGGATTTAACGCAAGTGGTATTATAGGTAACTCAGGAACAGCAGAAATTTTAGGGTTAATACCAAATACACAATATTATTATCAAATTGAAGCAACTAATTCTTTTGGTACTACTGTTAGAAGTGGAAGTTTTAAAACAGCCAAACTAATTGTAGCTAATTATACTTTTGACGGTACTTTAAATGATATAAATGGTGCTTATCCTTTCTCATCACAAGCGGGAATGTCATACGGTACAGATAGATCAGGTGTCGCAGATAAAGCATTATACATTGATGGTACTGGAACTACAGCTACACTTGCAATGTCTGCATTGCCTTCAGGTAATAGCTCAAGAACTTTTTCCATTTGGATTAAGCCTACTCAAGTTAATGCAGTGAATAGAATTTTTTCTTATGGTCAATCTTTTGGTGATGCGGCTTATGTTGTTACAGTTAACCCTAACTCTGTGTCTAATTCCACGTACTTAAGTAATGTGATTTTTTATGAACTTACTACCGTTAATACATGGAAACATATGGTGTTTACATATGAACAATCAACAAATACAGTAAAAATATATCTTAATGGAGAATTAAAAACAAATGGAACTTTTTCATCGTTAAATACATCAGAGTTTGTGGTAGCATTATATTTAGGCTCTTTATTTGGTGGTACTACCCAAAGATATTTTGGATATGTTGACGATTTAAAAATTTACAATTACGCTTTATCCGATGCTCAAGTTTTAAATTTGTTTAATACCAACACTTTATCATCATCAGATTTCAATCAAAACAACCTAGAGGTAAAATTATACCCAAACCCAGCAAACAATGTTTTAAATATCGAAACTGCTTTAGAAATTCAAAACGTTGAAATTTATAACATTCAAGGTCAAAAAGTATTGTCTTCAAATCAAAAACAAATCAATGTTTCTGATTTAGCTGCTGGAATGTATATGGTTCGTATTCAAGATGTAGATAATAATATAGCAACTAAAAAAATAGTAATTAAATAATGAAAAAAGTAATCATCATTGCTGTTTTGTCTTTAGGGTTATTATCCATGAACATCATATCATTAAAGCAAACTAACGAAATTTTTAAAGAAGATGCAGTTTCTGAAAAATTTGATATCAAAATCAAAAATGATACCGATAACGAAGTGAAAGTCATCAATGCCGGTAGTGGCGGTAGTTATTCGTTAACTAAAGGGGCGACCACAACTATAAAAATGGAAGAAGGCGATAAGTTACATTATTACGAAAAAGGTAAAAAAGGAGCATTAATTTTAACTGCTTCTAAAGAAATGCACAATAAAGTAAAACTATTGAGTAAGTTATAAGAAGTAGTTTTTTTAGTTTTTGCATAGGCGTTGTTCAGTAAACAGTAGGATTTTTAAAATAAACCGCTTTTTACTTGACAACGCCTATTTCATAATCGTATATTTGCAGGCATTTTACTTATATGAGTAACTGGCTCATAACTTATAACTTATAACTTATAACTTTCTTACATGAAATTATCTCATTTCCAATTTAATTTGCCAGAAGAATTATTGGCAGAATTTCCAGCAGAAAATCGTGACGAATCAAGATTAATGGTGGTACATAGAAAAACAGGTCTTATTGAGCACAAAATGTTTAAAGACTTGATAGATTATTTTGATGACGGTGATGTTATGGTTTTAAATAATACAAAGGTTTTTCCAGCAAGATTATACGGTAATAAAGAAAAAACAGGTGCTAGAATCGAAGTTTTCTTATTAAGAGAATTAAATGCTGAGCAACGTTTATGGGATGTTTTAGTAGATCCTGCACGTAAAATTAGAATTGGAAATAAATTATATTTTGGAGATGATGAAACTTTAGTTGCTGAGGTTATCGATAACACAACATCAAGAGGTAGAACTTTGCGTTTTTTATATGATGGTTCTTACGAAGAGTTTAGAGCTAAATTATTAGAACTTGGTGAAACACCAATACCAAAACATATTGAAAGAGAGGTTACTCCTGAAGATGCAGAACGTTATCAAACAATTTATGCTAAAAATGAAGGTGCAGTTGCAGCTCCAACAGCAGGTTTACACTTTTCTAAACATTTATTAAAAAGATTAGAAATTAAAGGAATTAACTTTGCTGAGGTAACTTTACACGTTGGTTTAGGTACTTTTAATCCTGTTGAAGTTGAAGATTTATCAAAACATAAGATGGATTCTGAAGAAATGGATATTTCTCAAGAAACTTGTGATATTATAAATGGAGCTAGAGCCAAAAAACATAAAGTATGTTGCGTAGGAACTACATCCATGCGTGCGCTTGAAAGCTCAGTTTCTTCTCAAAGAACTTTAAACCCATATACAGGTTGGACAAATAAATTTATTTTCCCGCCTTATGATTTTAGTTTAGCAGATGCTATGGTAACAAATTTTCATATGCCTAAGTCTACTTTGTTAATGCAGGTTTCTGCTTTTTGTGGTCATGATTTAATGAAAAAAGCTTACGCTGAAGCAATTGAGCAAAAATATAAATTCTACACTTATGGTGATGCAATGTTAATCTTATAACATAAAGTAAACTGTATACTAAAAATCGCATCTATTTGATGCGATTTTTTTATTTATAACTATTCGTTTTTACCTTTCTTATTTTATACTTATTTTTACCCTTCAAATAAACAATACTTCAAATGAAATTTGAAAATACTTTAAAATTTGCTAAGCAGCTTGATGCTCAAGATGAGTTAAATAAATACAGAAACGAATTTATTTTCCCACAAATAAATAATAAAGATGTAATCTATTTTACAGGAAACTCACTTGGCTTACAACCTAAAACCGCAAAAAAATATGTAGATGAGGTAATGAATGACTGGGCCAACTTAGCAGTTGAAGGACATTTTTATGCAGATAAACCTTGGTGGGATTATCACGAAAGATTTTGCCAACCGTTGAGTGAAATTGTTGGAGCAAAACCTACTGAAGTTGGTGTAATGAATACTTTAACGGTAAACTTACATTTACTAATGGTTTCGTTTTACAACCCAACTCCAAATAAATTTAAAATTATTTGCGAAGAAAAAGCTTTTCCTTCAGATCAATACATGTTTCAAAGTCAGGTTAAAAGTAGAGGTTTTGAACCAAAAGATGCAATAGTTGAAATAAAGCGAAGAGAAGGGGAACATAATATTCGTATTGAAGATATTTTAAGTAAAATAGAAGAGATTGGAGATGAACTAGCTCTTGTTTTAATTGGTGGAGTAAATTACTACACAGGTCAAGTTTTTGATATGAAAACGATTACCGAAGCAGGTCATAAAGTAGGAGCATATGTAGGTTGGGATTTAGCGCACGCTGCAGGAAATATCGAATTAGAACTAAACAAATGGGGGGTAGATTTTGCCGCTTGGTGTAGTTATAAATATATGAACTCTGGACCAGGAAATGTTTCTGGGTATTTTGTTCATGAAAAGCACCATGAAGATAAAGATTTAAATAGATTTGCCGGTTGGTACGGTCATAATAAGGAAAGAAGATTTTTAATGGAGCCAAATTTTGACGCAGTTCACGGTGCGAATGGTTGGCAAGTAAGTAATTTGCCCATTTTATCAATGGCACCTTATTTAGCATCTGTAGATATGTTTGCTGAAATTGGAATGAAAAAAATAGTTAAAAAAAGAAATTTGATTACTTCTTATTTAGAATTCATTCTACATGAAATTGACGCAGAACTAGAAGAAGCAGAATTTGAAATTTTAACTCCAGCAAATCAAGAAGAAAGAGGTTGTCAATTATCTGTTTATTTACACGGACAAGGAAAAGAATTGTTTCATTATTTAATGAAAAACGGAGTGGTAACCGATTGGCGAGAGCCAAATGTAATTCGTTTAGCTCCAGTTCCTTTATATACTTCTTTTGAAGATATGTATAATTTTGGCCAAATTTTAAAAAAAGGTATTTTATCAAAATAATATATTAATAGCATGACAAAGCAACAAATTATAGATACATTCGATCCTAGTAAACCAGGATTAGCAGATGCAACTGTTTTTGGATTACCATTTTCTGCAGAACAAAGCGAAATTATAGTAATTCCTGTTCCATGGGAAGTTACGGTGAGTTATGGAGCTGGCGCTTCAGAAGGTCCAGATGCAATTTTAGAGGCTTCTTTTCAAGTAGATTTAAACCATCAAGAATTTCCTGAATTATGGAAATTAGGAATTTTTATGGATGATGCTCCATCACATTGGGCAACTAATTCTGAAAAATATAAAAGCTTAGCACAGCCTATTATTGAAGCACAAGAAAATGGAGAAGATATTTCAACTTTTCCAGCATTACAAAACGATTTAGATAAAATCAATAAAATTTGTAGAGAATTGCATACTGAAGTAAAAGAAAGAACTCAGTATTGGATGAATAAAGGCAAAAAAGTAGTTTTATTAGGTGGAGATCATTCAACACCACTTGGATATTATGAAGCTTTAGCATCTCAACATGAATCTTTTGGAATTTTACATTTAGATGCACATATGGATTTAAGAATTGCCTATGAGCAATTTACTTATTCGCATGCTTCAATTATGTATAATGCTTTGAAACTTCCTCAAATTTCAAAAATTGTACAAGTAGGAATTAGAGATTTCTGTGAGGAGGAAGTTGGAGTTGTGAAAAGCGAAAACGGAAGAGTTTTAGTTCATACAGATACTGATTTAAAAAAGCAATTGTTTGAAGGGAATACTTGGCAACATTTATGCGACAATATTATTAATTCCTTACCTAAAAAAGTTTGTGTTTCTTTTGACATTGACGGAATGGATGCTTTATATTGCCCAAATACAGGAACACCAGTTCCTGGTGGATTTACGTATGAAATGGCAACTTATTTATTGAGTAGGTTGGCAGAAACAAATAAAGAAATTATTGGGTTTGATTTAGTTGAAGTTGCTCCGGGTGAAAACGGAGATTGGGATGGAAATGTTGGAGCTCGTATGTTATTTCATATGTGTGGAATGCTTACGAAATCTCAAAAAATGAATGTAGGAGAAAAAATTAATTTTTTAAAGTAGGTATTTATTTGTAAATTAGACTAATACTGATGATTTCCCCAAATCTATTAACCAAACCACAAGTAATGAGTCATTTTATAACAGAACAATGGAAAGAATATGAACTTGAAGTTCCAGGAAAAGTAAGATATGCTGTTTCTAATTTAGGTCGTTTAAAGAGTTTTACTTCTAATATTAAAGAAGGTCGATTATTAAAACCTGCAAATAATGATGGATTTCCTTACTTTAGATACGTTAGGCAAACCAATAATAAAAAGACAGTTTATGCGCATGCAATTCATAAAATGATAGGTGAATTGTTTATGGCTAAAGAATCTGAAGAGCAAACGCATGTAATTCATTTAGATTATGATAAAACAAATAATGTTATAACTAATTTAAAATGGGTTACTTACCAAGAAATGAGAGAGCACGGTTATAAAAGTCCGCATGTTGCAGCAGGAAGAAAAAGAGCTTTTGAAAAATTTGGACCAAAAAACACTAAATTAAGAGAAATTGATGTTATTCGTTTGAAGAGGAAACTACTCGATCCAAATAGAAAAACTCGTTTGCGCTTAATTGCTAAAGAATTTGGAATTACAGAAATGCAATTGCATAGAATTAAAACAGGAGAAAACTGGGGACATATTAAAGTTTAATAGAAAAGAGTTGTAGGTTTTACAACTCTTTTTTATTAATAGGAATCTAAGTTTTCCATGATATATTGTGCTTTCTCTTTTATACGTATTAATTCATCTGGTTTTATTTTATTGAGTAGTGCCATCATCATATTCATACGTTGATTATTTTTAAAATGTTCTCGTTTATCATCTAAAAAATTCCAATACAAACTGTTAAAAGGGCAAGCGTTTTCGCCAAATTTGTTCTTTACTTTATAATGGCAGCTAGAACAATAATTACTCATTTTATTAATGTAACTTCCAGAAGATACATATGGTTTTGTAGCAATAATTCCACCATCTGCATATTGACTCATGCCACGCGTATTTGGCATTTCTACCCATTCAATAGCGTCAATATAAACTCCTAAATACCATGCATCAACTTCATCAGGATGTATTTGAGTTAATAAAGAAAAGTTTCCAATAATCATCAAACGTTGAATATGATGTGCATAGGCTTCGGTTAAACTTTGCGAAATTGCATGTTGCATGCATTTCATTTTTGTTTCTCCTGTCCAGAAAAAGTCAGGTAATTTATTTTGGTTATCCAACGCATTCATTTTGGCGTAATTTGGCATTTCTTTCCAATAAATACCTCGTATATATTCTCTCCAACCTAAAATTTGCCTAACAAAACCTTCGACTTGAGAAATTTCAATCGTATCTTGATTATTGTTAAAATAGGTAATTACAGTATCAATAACTTCTTTTGGACTTATCATTTTTGAATTCATTGCAAATGACAAACGAGAATGGAATAAATACGCATGTTCGCTATACAGAGCATCTTGATATTCTCCAAAATATGCCAATAAATTAGTGCAGAAATAATCTAAAAGTTCAATACTTTCTTTACGAGTTGTTGGCCAAGGAAAATTTTCAGCATCAATTTCTCCGAATGTTTTCACATCTGCCATTTGAATATCATTTACTATACTTAAAACATCTTTACTAAAAGAAAGAGGTTTTGGTATTGCTATTTCTCCTTTATATTTATTTCTATTGCTATGATCATAATTCCATTTACCGCCAATTGGTTGTTCATTGATTACTAAAATGTGATGTCTTTTACGCATCATTCGATAAAAATTTTCCATCAACAGTATTTTTTTACCATGAAAGAAATTAGTTAAATCATTTCGAGAAGTATAAAAATGTTCGGTGTCATAAACTTTACTTTCTATTTTCAAATTTTTACAAATACTTTTCAGTTGTTCGTCCAAACGGTATTCGTCAGGTAATTGGTATTCAAATTTTTCAATTTTTTTATCAGAAATAACTCTTGTAATAATTTTTTCTAAATCATGTTGGTTCTCATTATCCGAAATTTTAAAATAGATTACTTGGTGTCCTACTTTATTTAAAGCTTCAGCAAAATTACGCATCGACAAGAAAAAAGCCACCACTTTTTGAATATGATGTTTTACATAATCAGTTTCCTGGCGCATTTCGGCCATTAAGTAGATAATGTTTTCATCTTTTTGTTTGAACCAAGAATGCTTAGCATTAAGTTGGTCTCCTAATATAAGTCGTAGCTTTCTCATCGTTTATTTTCCAACCAAAGTTTTTGATATTCTCCCTTTCCATCGTATAATTCTGCTTGTCTTTTAATATTGAATTTTCTATCTCTTGGATCGTTTCCTACACCAGCATTATACATCCAGTTGCCATAATTTGAATGAACGTCATAGTCAATCAACATACTTTCAAAATATTTTGCAGCAATTCTCCAATCTTGTTTCCATTCTTTTGCCCAATAACTCGCAACATTTTGTCGGCCACGATTACTCATAAAACCTGTTTTTAGTAATTCTATCATATTGGCATTTACAAAAGGTTCGTGTGTGTTTCCATTTGTCCATTGCCTAAAAGCTTTATCATTAACTTTCCATTCATATTCTTTGTCTAAAATTCCGTTTAATTTAAAAATTTTATCTCCGTGTTTTAATGAAATATATTTAAAATAATCTCTCCAAATTAATTCAAAAATCAACCAATAGGTGTCTTCATTTTTACAAATTTCTCTTTCGTATTTTTGCACTTCCCAATAAATAGTTCGAGCCGAAATACTTCCGTTTGCCAACCAAGCAGAAAGTTTAGAACTGTAATTTTCTCCAATTAATCCGTTTCTTGTTTTTTTGTATTCGGATAAATTTTCGGTTTCAAAAAAATAATTTTCTATTCTTTTTAAAGCATTTGTTTCGCCACCACGAAAAGGAAAAGCAGCATTTTTATGCAATTTGAAACTTTCTAATTCTAAATCTTCTAGACTCGGTATGATATTAGAAGTTTCAAAGAAATTTTCTTTGGGCATTGCAGTTATGGAAACACAAGGTCGAATTTTACTCTCTTTTTCACATTTTTTTCGAAATTCGGTGAAAACTTCTGGAATTTTATCAAAATTAGCATAAGGAATATCGCTAGGATGAAACAAAAATTGATCGTAGGTTTCTGTCCATTCAATTGTAGAAAGATTTATTTTATTTTTAACATTCGTATTAATTAACACTTCATCAGGTGTCCATTCTTTTTGTAAAAAGATTGAAGTTATGTTATGTTTTTCAATTAATTCAGGTATAACATTTTCAGGAATGTCATGAAAAATATATAAAGGAATATTTAAGTCAGCCAAATTGTTTTTTAAATCCCGTAAGGTTTCCAATAAAAAATTAGCTCTAAATTTTTCTGTTTTTTTAAATCCGTGTTTGTTCGTTTCAAACTGTCTTGGATCTAAACAATAAACGCCAATTACGTTGTTTTTGTTTTTAGACGCTTCAAAAAGAGAATTATTATCCTGAACACGTAAATCATTTCTAAACCAAACTAGATTATTCATTTTTAAGCGGTATTTTTTTTGTTAAAAACAGACTGCAAATTGCGGCTGATTACTGGGCACTTTTCTTAGAACGGCATTTCTCGCTGCAATACTTTACTTCTTCCCAATTTTTTTTCCATTTTTTTCTCCAAGTAAAAGGTAAGCCACAAGTTTTACATATTTTTTCAGGAAGATTTATTTTTTTATGAGCCATTTTTTAACATTGATTTTACCATTGAATTTGGTCTTGCATATTCAAAACGGTCGATTAATTTTGGAAGACAATATCCATCTAATCCATTAATTGTAACTATCTCTCCTTTTTCAAGCTGAAGCCACTTGTCGTTTTGTAAAAGATTTTCTTCGACTATTATTTCTTCAATTGATGCAATGATATGAATACAACCGTTTTCTTTGATTTCATATTCATTTTCATATTTACATAGTAATTTTACTGGACTTTCCTTAACAAAGGGTTGTTTTGTGTCATTTAAATATTCAGACTCAATTTCTGTAGCTTCAAATTCAGATACTTCTTCTATATAGTTAGCCGAAGTTTGATGCGCCCTTTGTATTAGATTTTTTGTTATATGATTAACTGTGAAATATTCTGTCTCCTTTATGTTTTTATAAGTATTTCTTGCAACTGTTGCAGGTCTCATTATAAAACCTATTAATGCAGGATTACTTCCTAAGTGGGTTACACTACTAAAAACTGCTAAATTTTCAATTCCATCTTTTGAAACACTTCCTATTAAGTTAGCAGACTTATATCCAGTTGCTGAGTTTACAAGATTTAAACGATCAATCTTACTCATTTTATCAATTTCAGTTCTATTGATTTTTATCATAACATTAATTTGTTTAACAAAAGTAAAAAAATATTAAACAAAATTATTTCTTTTTCGTAAAAAAGATGATTTTGGGATAGGTCTCATTTAATTATTACTTATTTTTGTAATAAGAAATTTTTTAAAATGCAAACACCTAAAAAAATTGCTGTAGTTGGAGCTGGTTTAGTTGGTTCTTTATTGGCAATATACTTAAAAAAAGCAGGTCACATTGTTCATGTTTACGATAGAAGTCCAGATATTAGAAAGATTAAATTCTCTGGTCGTTCAATTAATTTGGCGATGTCTAATAGAGGATGGAAAGCACTTGAAAAAATTGGTATTGCAGATGAAATAAAAAAAATAGGATTGCCAATGGAAAAAAGGGCAATTCACATGATGGATCAATCGCTTAATTATCAAAAATATGGCAAAGAAGGTGAAGCTATTTATTCTCTTTCTCGCGGCGTATTGAATAGAAAGATGATTGATTTAGCAGAAGAAGTTGGTGTTGAGTTTTTCTTTGAGCATAAAGTTTGGGATGTTTCGCTTGGAGAAGCTATTTTACACATTGGAGAAGAGGAAAGAGGAGAATGGAAAGCTTATAAATATGATAAAGTTTTTGGTTCAGATGGAGCTTTTTCAAGAGTGAGACATAGAATGCAACGTCAAAGCATGTTTAATTATTCTCAAGAATTTTTAGAAGTTGGATATAAAGAATTAAATATTCCTGCCAATGAAAACGGTTCACATAAATTAGATAACAGTTCACTACATATTTGGCCACGTGGAAACTTTATGCTAATTGCTTTGCCAAATTTAGACGGTAGTTTTACATGTACTTTATTTATGCCTTTTAAAGGAGAAAACTCCTTCGAAGAATTGGATACAAAAGAAAAATTAGTAAACTTCTTTGCCAAATATTTTCCATCTACTGAAAATGTTATTCCTAATTTAGTTGAGGATTTCTTTAAAAACCCAAAAAGTTATCTGGTAACAATGAAATGTTTTCCATGGACATTTAATGATAAAGTTGCTTTAATTGGCGATGCTTGTCATGCAATTGTTCCTTTTTACGGTCATGGGATGAATGCAGGATTTGAAGACATTACTGTTTTAAGCGAATTGATGGAGCAATACGGAGACGATTGGCAAACTATTTTTACTGAATATGAAAGTTCGCGTAAGCCTAATGCAGATGCAATTGCTGAGTTGTCGTATCGTAATTTTATGGAAATGAGTTCTAAAACAGCCGATGATAAATTTCATTTGCAAAAGCAAATTGAAAAATGGTTTTCAGAAAAATATCCAGATAAATGGACACCTTTATATAGTAGGGTTACATTCAGTCACCAACCTTATGCAGAAGCATTGGCTGAAGGTGATAGACAAAACGAAATCATGAAAGAAATTCTTGAAATTGATAATATTGAACAAATTTGGGAAACAGAACCAGTTGAACAACGTATTCTTCAATTACTTAGAGAATAGAAAACTGGTTTTTTGCCACTTTTTTATTCTCTATGTACTTTATTAAAATCAAATGCAGGTTTGCAAATGGCAATATATTCACAAGGTTCATCAAAAGGATTTGAATATTGAACTCTAGTATTTGCTTCAATTTTTATAGATTGGCCAGCTTCTAAAACAATAATTGTGTCTTCAATAATAAATTGCTTTTTACCAGAAATAATATACGTATATTCTTCAAATTCTGGAGTTTGAAAAGGTTCACTCCATTTTGGTGGGGCAATCATGTGAGCAAAAGAAATGTTTTTATTTTCAGTAGATGCTAATCCATGATGCTCTTCAATTAACTTTCCATCGGTCGTAGGAACCACAAAAGGATTTTTCTGTATTAAGTATTTTTTCATGATTTTTCAAATTAGTATTTATTTCAAAAATAGCATAAATCCACTAATTACTATTCGCTAATTACTATTTACTAATCACTAATCCTTATCTTTGCCAACTATTTTAAGTACAATGTTGAAGAAAGAAACACAAATTGCGGTTGATAAAGGCGAAATGTTGCCTTTAATGGAGGAGTTTTATACCATTCAAGGAGAAGGTTATCATACAGGTACAGCTGCTTATTTTATTAGAATTGGCGGTTGCGATGTGGGTTGCCATTGGTGTGATGTTAAAGAAAGTTGGAATGCAGAGTTGCACCCACCAACACATGTTGATGTTTTTGTGGCTAATGCAAAAAAATATGCCAAAACGGTTGTGGTTACAGGTGGAGAGCCTTTAACATGGGATATGAGTTTCTTAACAGCCCAATTAAAAGCACAAGATTTAAAAGTACATATTGAAACTTCTGGAGCATATCCAGTAACTGGAACTTGGGATTGGTTTTGTTTATCACCAAAGAAAATGAAATTACCGGTTCAAGGCGCTTATGATATTGCAAACGAACTAAAAGTAATCATTTTCAATAAGCATGATTTTCAATTTGCTGAAGAACAAGCTGCAAAAACAAATCCAAATGCTATTCTTTTTTTACAACCAGAGTGGAGTAAAAAAGAAGAAATGACTCCGCTAATAGTTGATTATGTAATGAATAATCCAAAATGGAGAGTTTCTTTGCAAACACATAAATATTTGAATATTCCTTAAGTCAATGAAAAAGATAGTTTTTACTTTATTAATTAGTTTGTTTTTTGTCAATTTTTCAAATGCACAACTTGGTGGTGGTGGAGGCGAAGTATATTTAAATGGAGATTTAATAGATGCTAAATTTCAAGGTGGAGATATTGAAAAGTTTTATGATTTTATAATTGAAAACTTTGATGTTTCATCTGTCGAAAGAAAAGGTCAAATTATTTTTACTTTTAACGTAAATGAGCTTGGAGAAGTTAAGAACATTAGAATATTACGCGATTTAGGAACTAATTCTGCAATAGAATTAATACGTGTTTTAAAAAAAGCGCCTAAATGGGAACCAGCAAGAAGAGGAGGGAAACCAATTAGTGTTCAATTTAAAATGCCACTAACGTTTAATTAGTTAATCGAGCCAAATAATCAAAATGTTCGCCTTCTAAAATCAGTTCACATTCTAAACCATTTGCGTGTGCTGCATTTTGTAAAGTGTTGTAATCAAGATAGAGCCAATCAAATTCATCTTCTTTTTCTCCTTTATATTCTAAAGAAAAAGTCAATTCACCATAATAACCATTTGCATTAATTTCATAGGCACCATCTTCATCTTGGTCAAACATATAGATAATATCTGACGAATCAATCAAAATTTGTCCGCCTTCATTTAAAAGAATTTTTAATTTTTGAAGATAAGTTGAAATTTGATTTAGTTTTCCGAAAATACCGGTTCCATTCATTAATAATAGAATAGTATCGTATTTTTCAGAAGTATCTAAATCTAACACATTCACAACTTCAGCATTTTTCAAACCACGCAGTTTACAAGCTTTAATTGCGTTTTCCGAAATATCAATTGCTTTTACATCTAATTTTTTATCGTTTTGCAAGTACAAAGCGTGACTTCCTGCGCCACATCCAACATCTAAAACTTTTCCTTTAGTCAATTGTAATGCTTTTTGTTCCAGTTTTGGCATCTCTTTAAAATCACGAAACAAATACGCAACACTCATTTCATCTGCTTCAGAAATAGAAGTTTCCGTAATGATATCTTCCGGATTATTATTAGTTTGATAATCTAAAATAGCTTTTCCAAAAAGGTCTTTCATAATAAAAAGTTTATGAGTTTAGAAGTTTATGAGTTTAAAAGTCTAAATTTGTTTTAGCTTTAATGAATTAATTCAAATAATGTTAAAACCAAATCTAAACGAACTCGGAAAACTTGCCAAAGATACGCATATCGAAAACAAAAAGTATTTTGATAAGCTGAAAAAACGCACGCCAAAAAATTTGGATAAAGTGATGCAGGATTTGCACGATGCCGAATTTAAAAAAACCGACTGTTTAGATTGTGCTAATTGCTGTAAAACTACGGGACCATTATTTACCATTACCGATATTGAACGTATTTCTAAAAATTTCAAACAAAAACCACAACAATTCATTGATCAATATTTGCGAATAGATGAAGACAACGATTATGTGTTGCAAAGTGTGCCTTGTACTTTTTTAGATAATGAAAATAAATGCTTCATTTATGACATTCGTCCGAAAGCGTGTCGCGAATTTCCACATACCAATAGAAAGAAATTCCAACAAATAACTGATTTAACTTTAAAAAACGTAGAAGTTTGTCCTGCAGCTTACAATATTGTAGAGAAAATGAAAGAAAAAATGCCACTGTAATATGCAAACATTTAATTCAAAAATAGACTGGTGGCTTATAATTTTATTTGTAATAGTTTTTGGTTACCCAATTTTGGATGGCTTATTATCTCAACAGTATGGATTGTCTTTTACAATGTTTGGTTTTTTGGTGCTAATTGGAATACTGTTTTCAATAATAAAATATGTTATTGACGGACAAATTTTAAAAATTTGGTCGATTAAAGTTGAAATTAAATCCATAAAAAGGATTTATAAAACTAGAAACCCATTAAGTTCTCCAGCATTATCTTTAGATAGAATAGCAATTGTGTATAATAAATATGAAGAAGTGCTAATTTCTCCAAAGAACAAACAAGAATTTGTAGAAGAGTTATTGAAAATCAATCCGGATATTTTAGTAGAGTTTTAACGACGTAAATCCTTGAAAATTATTTAAATCTGTTAAATCTGTGTTCCAAAGATTACTCATAAATCAAATACTTACTTCTCATTTCTTTAAATTCAACCAAACTTTTTTGCCAAGAAGATCTAATTTCAGCTTCAGAAATACCTTTTTCAATTTGTACTTGTAGTTTTTTCGTTCCGGCTAATTTGGTAAAAAACGAATTAAAAAATTTCGATTTGTCTGTAGTTTCAGCATAAGCTTTCATCAACCACTTTAATTCTAGTTTGTTGACGGGTTTTATTTGGGTTAAATCTTCACCATAACAAAGCTTTCCATTATAAGTTGGGTCTTTTGCACCTTCGTTAGGCTGTGGCGTAAAACTAAATGTACCTTTGTTAAGGTAAGGCGAACCGTAAATTTGAAATTGTTTCTCGGTTCCACGACCTACACTTACATTCGTTCCTTCAAAAAAGCATAAACTCGCATATAAATTTATCGATTGTGCATTCGGTAAATTAGGCGAAGGTTTTACCAATAAATCATAAAACATAGTTCTTTTATAATTCTCACAAGGAATTACACTCAGCTCACATTGTGTTTCGTTTTGTAACCATTTTTCACCATTAATCATTTTAGCATATTCACCAATTGTCATTCCGTGCAAAACCGGAATTGGGTGCATACCTACAAAACTTCTAAATTCTTTTTCTAAAATAGGTCCGTCTACAATTCCGCCATTTGGATTTGGTCTGTCTAAAACAATAAGTGGAATATTATTTTCCGCACAAGCTTCCATTACATAATGTAACGAAGATATATAGGTGTAAAAACGTGCACCAACATCTTGTAGGTCAAAAACCATAATATCAATTCCTTCTAATTGTGCAGGTTTTGGTTTTTTATTATTTCCGTAAAGAGAAATTATAGGTAAGCCGGTTTTAGTATCTTTCCCGTCTTTAATTACTTCACCCGCGTCAGCAGTTCCTCTAAAACCATGTTCGGGAGCATAAATTTTTTGGATGTTGATTTTTTCAGTCAACAAGAAATCAACTAAATGCGTTTTATTGGTCAAAATCCCACTTTGATTGGTTACGATTCCTACTTTCTTATTTTCTAAAAGCGGAATGTATTTCTCAAAATTATCAGCACCAGTTTTAATTTCATTTGAAACAAGTGTGCTTTCTTCTTTCTTCTTTTCTCTTTCTTCTATATTGTTAACAGAATTTCCACATGAAAAAAGAAGTATAAACGAGAATAAAAATGTATTTTTGAGCATCAATTTAGAGACCATAATAATTTTGAATTTAGAATATTTTATAGCAAAACGATTAATTACTGCTAAAAGTTATAAAAGTAGTATTTCTTCTCCAATAATTAAAATTGCAATAACAGCAATTACAATTGGAATTATCATGATGATCGTTTCTGTTGCAACAGGAATTGGTTTGCAAAATAAAATTCGTGAAAAAGTAGCTGCTTTTAATGGACATATCGTAATTACAAATTTCGACGACAATCAATCTCAAGTTCACACCCAACCTATATCAATCAACCAGGATTTTTATCCAAAGTTCAAAACGGTTGATGGAATAAATCATATTCAAGCAGTCGCAAATAAAGCCGGAATTATCAGAACAGAAAGTTCGGTTGAAGGAATTATATTAAAAGGTGTTGGTAAAGATTACGTTTGGACCAATATAAAGGAATATATTATTGAAGGTCGTTTGCCTAATTATAAAGACGAACTTAACGAAGAGGTTTTAATTTCTCAATATTTAGCAAATCGATTGCATTTAAAGTTGGGCGATAAGTTCAATACGTTTTTCATGAAGGAAAGTGGTAAAATGCCTAACCTTCGTAATTTCAAAATTGTTGGAATATATAATTCGGGTTTTCAAGAATTTGATGCGTCATATGTTATAGGAGATATTCGTCACGTTCAGAGAATCAATAAGTGGAAACAAGACGAAATTGGAGCATTCGAAGTTTTTATAAACGACTTTACTCAAATTAAAGAAATTGGAGATAAAGTATATAAAGAAATTCCACCTACATATAATAGTGTAACCATCGAGGAAAAATTCTTTAGTATTTTCGAATTCTTAAAATTGTTCGATTTTAATATCATCATTATATTAATCGTAATGATTGTTGTTGCAACTATTAATATGATAGTAGCATTGCTAGTTCTTATTTTGGAACGCACACAAATGATAGGAATCTTAAAAGCACTTGGCGCAAACAATTGGAATATTCGAAAAATATTTTTGTACAATGCCGCGTTTTTAATTTCAAGAGGCTTATTGTTTGGTAATTTAATAGCTCTTGCTTTATTGTTTTTTCAAAAAACATTTGGAATAATTAAGTTGAATCCGCAAAATTACTATGTAAGCGAAGTACAAGTCGATATTAATTTTCTACATATTTTACTTTTAAATCTAGGAACAATAGTAATTTGTTTGCTGGTTTTATTAATTCCTTCTTATATAATTACTAAGATTTCTCCAGTAAAAGCCATCCGATTTGATTAATTAGTGCTTTTTCTTGCAGTCATTTCCCGCTTTCCGCTGTATCTTTTATTATTTTCAGGGAAAATTAATAAAAGGATGCCGCTACACTCGGGGCTATGGCGGGTTTGTTTGAGTTGTAAATTGTTTATTTGTATATTATATATAAAGTATGAAAGTTGTTTTTTAAAACAATTTCATTTAATTTTTGTGTTTGAAACATGAATTTTCTTCTTGAATCTGTTTCTTGAACTTGTATTTAAAACTAGAGATTAGCATTTAAAACTTGTATTTGTTCTTGCACTTAAAATTTAAAATTGATTTTTTTTGATTTGTAAGTATCTTGTAATCAAAGGATAGAAAAATACTTTAAAAAATAGATTAAAAAAGG
>PKEA01000066.1 GCA_002862805.1 Flavobacteriaceae bacterium
TAACACCAGTTCCAAGCAAGCTAAATAAATCGGTTATTGCATCTGTTGTACAATATGATTGAGTTGAATTAGCTCCCGCGTAAGGACCTTGTTGTATTGAGACATCTAATAAAATAGGATAACTCCTACTAATACCATCACATGTTTTTGTAAATGTATAAGTATAAACCCCAACTTGACTAGTTGCGGGGTCAAACATTAATGTGCCTGTAAATGTTGTAGCATCTGGAAGTGTCCATGTACCGCCAGTATCTGGATTACCTGGTATTCTGTCGAAAAGGTTTACAATATTGCCTGTGCATATAACAGTTTGAGAATCATTTGGGACGTTTCCAAAACCTGAAAAATAACCTCCATAACCAGCGTTACCACTAAATCCATATACCCCAACAGCTAATGCTCCTGTAGATTCTACTTTTACATTTCCATTTAATCCAGTAATTTTATATGAAACCCAATTTGGGTTTCCAGCAACCGTAATTGGAGAAGCTGTAGTTGGTATATTGTTTATGTTTATTTGGGATCCAGTTTCAGCTGCAATTATAATGCTTCCAGAATAATTTGTTCCTCCAATACTATTAAATGAAGGTATTAAATCTACGCTTTTTTGCCAAAAACAACTTAATGGCGGAATAAAATAAAACCCAGAAGTAGCATTACTTGAATTACTTCCAGAAATTATTTGATATAAGAATATTTTTTCATTACTTCTTATGTACATATTTCTATTACCCGATGCTCCATTATAATTTGAAGGAGGGATTAAAAAATATTCACCAGCATTTAGAGTTACTAATGGTGTTGTGCTTCCATTTACAAAAATTTCTGTATTGTTTACATGTGCTATTACTAATGGAAATTCTGATTCATCATTTTCACTACCTTTTACAATAACATATTCTGTACCTACTTGCGATAAGGGTACTATTTGATCTAAATTAAAATCCTGACCTTGATTTGCAGGAGATAATCCGCCTGCTAAATTCCCCGTATTAACAACAATTGGTTTGTCGGAAGTTAATAACGCACCTACAAAACCGGCTAAATTTTCAGTTGTATTTGCATACCCTGATATTACAACACTTTGTCCTTGGTTTAATGTAAAATTTTGATTTGCTAAAACTTGAGTAGTATTGCCAATTATAAATGAAATATTAGGATCATAATCACTTAGATTTACCGTTGTATTATCTTCAGTAGCCATAAAACTAGAAACAAAATTTCGGATAGTTCCAAAATCTGACTGAGGTAGGCTACCTAACCTAAAAACAGTTCCTGCACCAGTTTCTCCTTTTGATGATAAAAATTCGGCATGATTTGCAGATCGTACTCTAAAACTAGCATAAAAATCAAATGGAGCTTCTAAAATTAAACCTTTGTCAGATTTAACACTTCCAACATCTATCTTGTCTAAAAACATTGTAGAAGGCTGTCCTGCTCCAATTTGAATTCTCACAGGATTTCCTTGTGAAATAGTAAATGGCGAACCAGAAATAGGAATTCCAGCTCCATTTTTTACAATTACTTGAAAAGATGTTACTTCAGGGGTAGATAAATATAAGTAATGATCTAAAATTAAATTTGAATCGGATTCTTCATTAGCATGCAATGGTGGCAACCAATGTCTGTTACTCAACTGTGCAACAGTTAAGTTAGTAATAAATAATATAGTAATAATTAGAAAACGCTTCATTTTGGACTGTTTTTTGTATAAAAATGTAAAATTAATTAGATTATTAGAATAATTCTAAATAATTAACTAAAAATATGCTCTTAATTGAATGCTTCCTATATGAATTGTGTTACTTGTTTCTGATTTCCTTCCTTGATAATTAACATTTACATCTAAATATTGTGTAATGTTTTTTTGTAAAAGTAAACGCCAAACCCCGTTTTTTCCGTTTTGTAATCCTTTTAGCATTTGAAATCCTACAGGTGATGTTTCATTTCCAGTAAAATTATTATCATAATAAGCGTATTCTCCATTTATTGAAAATCCTTTTTCACTATTAAATGTAAAAGATGTTCCAAATTTATTTTGAGTAGCTTTTTCCATTAAATTAATAGTGTTTTCTTGATTTTTGAATTCGTAAAATACATCTAAACTTGCGTTTTTTGAAAACAAATAAGAGATTTTTGGAGCCAATTCATAGCTGTTAATAAAATAATTACGAGTTGCATAATTATCTGAAACACTTTCTGAAGTTCCAATTGAACTGTTTAATTGTAACAACCAACTTTTTTTGAACAAATGCATATATTGCAATTGATGCGAACGCAAATTATTTTCTTGTGAACCAATGCTTAATAAATTTTTCACAGAATTGGTTAAATAGGAATATGTGGTTGAGTGGTTTTGTTTTCCTCGATTATAATATAAATTGTTTCTAAAAGAATTGTTTTGTCCCAATACATTTTCACTTGAACCTTCAAACGGATTAAGGTTAAATTCATTTGAATTTCGAATGTTTTTTCGTTCAACTAATAATGAAGTTTGATTGTAAAAATGAGATATAAACTTTTTAAAACCAGTTTCATTTTGCCAAACTAAACCGTTAAACACAATTGATTGTGAAAACTTATTTTTATTGGTTTTGACAAAAACTTGATTAGGTAAAAATACCCTAACGTATTTTGCTTGATCTGGAAATGGAGCAATTTCAAATTCTTGAAGTTCCTGAATTCCGTTATTATTATAATCATTCCAAGCATAAACTCCTTGTCCAGGCTCTACTTCAAGATACGTAAATTCTTGTTGTGCAATTGTTCCCGATGTGGTTTCGTAAACGGTTGTTAATTGAACTAATT
The DNA here is from genome assembly GCA_002862805.1 of Flavobacteriaceae bacterium. Lineage (GTDB taxonomy): Bacteria > Bacteroidota > Bacteroidia > Flavobacteriales > Flavobacteriaceae > Flavobacterium. The sequence goes on from PKEA01000066.1 coordinate 2,809, forward strand.
GTTTGAACAAGTTAGTGTTGTATAAAATTCTCGAATTTAATGACGGTTCATTTTCCTTTGTTGAATCATCGAATTTTAAATTTCTATAATTAACAAAAACACTTAAATTACTTTGTTCGTTTTTAATTAATTGCGATTTTAAATAATAAGAATTTGACAGGTTTACTCTTTTTAAAAAGCCGCTTTGTAAACTATCATTCACTCTGTTTAAGTAACCAAGTTCTATAAAAACTTTAGTAGAATCGCCACGACCTACAAAAGCTCCAAATTCAGAAAAACGCTGACTTAAATTACTTAATGCATTTGTACTTGTTAAGGTTTCTTTATTGTTTTCATGTCTGAAACTTCCACCAATCCAGTTTTTGTAGAAATGATATTTCAGTTGATTTTGTGTTCTAAAGAAATTTGATTTAGCATAAGAACCATCACTTTTTAAAATACTAGTTTCGGTATTTAAAACGCTTTTTTTACGTTTTACTATTGCAGATAATTGATGTTTGTTTCCTGAAAAAGTTTCTGAGAAATCTAACTTTTCAAATTGATATTTTACAAAACCATTTTCTTTTAAATTAAAATTTAATCCGTTAGTAATTAAACTTTGGTTGCCCAATGGATTTGTTAAATTCCAATCTCTATTGAATTCAATAGTAAATAAACGTTCAATACTTCTAAAATCTTTTTGAATAAACTGAATATTTGCAAAAGCATCAATATCTATTTTCCCAGTAAAAATTCGTTGATTAGTATTTAGTTTTCCTGCTATTCCTTTATTGTCATTATCGTCTATATTAGAATATAAATTTTTATCATTATTACTCACTGCAACTTCAAAATCAACATTTGTTTTATCAGAAGGCGTGTAACTTCCTAAAACAGTTGCAATTTGAATTTTTGTAGGTGCAATTAACGGAATAGTTGGTTCAAAATTTCCTTGAGGAATTCCAGCAACCGGAGCCACATATTCGTAAATTTTTCCAATTGTATTGCTGTTACTTAAAATGTAATTTCCAAGATTGTTTCCTACGAAAGTAAATCGTACGTTATATAATTCATCTGTTTCATCATTAGAAAAAACAAAGGCTTCGACAGCTCCAATAAATTCTTTTTTGTATAAAATTTTATTATCAGAATACGAATCTAAATAAGCAGAAGGAGCTGTCATTAAAGCACTGTCGTCACCAGCATCTTGCAAAATATCAACTTGTTCCGTCGATAAATTTTGTTGTAAAGGTTGGTTTTTTACATCGTTTTCAGAATAAATAAAACCACCAATTTTAAACTTTTCTTGTTCGTGCGTTATTCCTCCGTAGGTTACAAAACGCGTAAAATTTCTATCGGTATATTGATATTCTATATTAATACGCATTTCAGAAGTGATAGGAAAAACCGAATTAAAAATGACTTCGCCTGCATTATAATCAATTATATAATCGTTGTTTTCTCCGCGTTCTAGTAAAATTCCGTTTACATAAACACGTTCAGAACCTGAAATTACTAAAACATATAATTCGCCATTATTCCCTTTTAATTTATACGGACCTTGATTTCCTTCTTGACCGGTAAACGTACTTCTTGCATATTGACCACGTACTAATGCTGCTGAGGCAAAAATTTCGGTCTTTTTTTCGGGTGTGCCCAAAGTAAATCGTGTGGAAAGACCTTGTACTTTTTTGTTGAAATTTAAAAATTGAGATTGTCTGTTTTCTAAAAATAAATCACCTGCTCTTATGTTCCAATTATCTGAAAATAATTCTATAAAAATTTGATCAAATTCGTCTAATTTCTGAGAATATCCACCATCTTGCAAAGGAATATTACTGTCTTGAATTGAAGCTCGAAGACTTACTTTATCTGAAATTTTTCCTGTAATCTGTAAGTCTAAATTTGAATTTACTACCGTGTTTTGATTGTTCCCAACAGTAATTCCTCGAGAAATACTTCCAGAAGTGGTTAGGCCATCAAAAGGTTTAAAATTATTTTTTGTTTCGTTTTTTATGGTGTAAAGTTTTCCCGCTTCGTTTGAAACGACTTTGTCATCATCGTAAATAGAATAAGTTTTGGTTAAAAATTCTGGAAATTTTAAATAGCGAACCGTTAAAGAATCATTCGAACTAAAATTCTCTTTAAATACTAACGTGCCTTTCTTAAAATCTACTTGGTAATTTGTAGAATCAATAGTGTTTCCACTTTTGTCTAAAATTTTAAAGAAAGCCTGGTTAATACTTACTTTTTCAATGAAAATAGTGTCTTTTGAAACGGCTATTTTTTTAGATTTATAAGGGGTTTCTATTTCTTGGGCAAATATGCCAGAAACAAAAAACAGAAAAACCCATAAAATCCACTTTTGCACCATAAATACTATAACTCTTATTTTTCAAAAGTAGTATTTATAAGGCTAATTCTTTAATCAATTAAGTAAAATAAACTATTCTTTAGTTACAATTTGCATGGTTTCTCTTGAAATTTGTTTTAGCAAAACCGTTTTATTGTTTTCTACAATTTCTTTTACGTTTTCGTCAAAATGTCTAATGGTATAAAGCGATACATTTTCGTTAAATGTTATTTTGAATTTTTTAGCCAAAACATTTTTCACTTCATTAAAATTATTGAATTTATCTTCGATACAAACTGAAAAACTAATAGCCGAATTTTGAATAAGATTCACTTTTAATTTATGTTGGTGAAAAAGCGCAAAAATTTCACTAATATGCTCTTCCATAATAAAAGAAAAATCTAACGAAGAAAGCGAAAGTAACAATTGTCCTTTTTTAACAATATAACAAGGAATGTGCGGTTCTAAATCGGCTCCACGAGAAACACTTGTTCCTGCTAAAAGCGGGTTAATAAATGACTTTACGTATAAAGGAATTTCTTTTTTTTGAAGCGGTTGTAATGTTTTTGGGTGAATAACACTTGCTCCATAAAAAGCCAATTCAATTGCTTCTCTATATGAAATTTGATTCAATAAAAGAGCATTTTCAAAATATCTTGGGTCAGCATTTAAAACTCCTGGTACATCTTTCCAAATAGTAACACTTTCTGCACCTATACAATAAGCAAAAATTGCTGCAGAATAATCGGAACCTTCACGTCCTAAAGTAGTTGTAAAGTTATTGTCATCTGCGCCTATAAAACCTTGTGTAATGTTTAAAGTATTCTTTTTTATGTTTTTTGTAATTCTTTTTTGAGTGGATTCCCAGTCTACATTTGCATCTCTGTATGTGTTATCTGTTTTAATAAGATTACGCACATCAATCCAATTGTTATACAATCCGTTTTCGTTAAAATAAGCACTAACAATTGTTGTTGATAAAAGTTCTCCAAAACTTACAATTTGATCGTATACAAAATTGTAGTTTGGCGATTTGTTACTCCTAATAAAATATTCTAAATCTTCAAAATGACTGTTTACCGTATAAAAAACGTCGTGCTCTTCATCATCAAATAAATCTAATAAAATTTGATTGTGGTATTTTTTTACTTCTTGAATAGACGATTGTAAAGCTGGAGATTTTTCGAAATAATTTTTAATTACTTCTTCAAAAGCATTAGTGGTTTTTCCCATTGCAGAAATAATCACTAAGACATTTTCATGCCCTACTTGCTGCATTACATTCAATACGTTTTTTACTCCATCAGCATCTTTTACAGAAGCTCCACCAAATTTAAATATTTTCATTTTTATGTCATTATGAGGAACGAAATAATCTTATCCTCTAGTTATTTTTTACAAAAGATTCAATACCTGCTTCATCCATTTGTACTACATACCAATCTTCTAATATTTTTGCACCTGATTTTTTATAGAACTCTATTGCATTTGTATTCCAATCTAAAACATTCCATTCAATTCTTCGCACATTGTCTTTTTTACCCTGTTTAATTATTTCGCTATACAAAGCAATGCCAGCACCAGTTCCACGAGCTGATTCTTTAACCACTAAATCTTCTAAATGAATGGTTTTTCCTTTCCAAGTAGAATATCGATAATAATAAAGAGCAATTCCAATAATTTCATTATCTCTTTCAGCAACAAAAGTATGAAAAAGCGGTTGTTCAGAAAAACCATCGCGAATTAAATCCTCTACAGTAACCACAACTGCATCGGGTTCTTTTTCAAATATTGCAAGTTCTATGATTAAATCTAAAACAGCTTGCATGTCTTTTGGTTCTCCTTTTCGAATAATCATTTTGGGTAAAGATTTATTTATGATGTACAAAAATAAGATTCTGATAAACATATACCGAAATAATTTACTCATTTCACAAAAAACACGATATTTGTAGCATAACACAACAACACATAGTACTAATGGAAGAAAGAAATACCACTTTAGGCGAATTTATTATTGAAAATCAAACCTCATTTCAATATTCAACTGGAGAATTATCGAGAATAATTAACTCTATTCGTTTGGCGGCAAAAGTTGTCAATTATAAAGTAAACAAAGCAGGATTAGTAGACATTGTTGGCGCAGCTGGAGAACAAAACATTCAAGGAGAAGATCAACAGAAGTTAGATGTTTATGCAAACGAAGTTTTTATTCAAACTTTAATTAATAGAGAAATTGTTTGTGGAATTGCTTCCGAAGAAAATGACGATTTCATTACTGTTGCAGGTTCAGATAACAGTCATAATAATAAATATGTTGTTTTAATGGATCCTTTAGATGGTTCTTCAAATATTGATGTAAATGTTTCAGTGGGGACAATATTTTCAGTGTATAGAAGAGTTTCCCCAGTAGGTACTCCAGTAACAGAAGCCGATTTTTTACAACCCGGTACACAACAAGTTGCTGCGGGTTATGTTATTTATGGGACATCTACCATGATTGTTTATACAACAGGTCACGGTGTTAATGGATTTACATTAAATCCCGCTATTGGAACATTTTACTTATCGCATCCCAATATGCAATTTTCTAAAGACGGACACATTTATTCAATAAACGAAGGGAATTATATTCATTTTCCTCAAGGAGTTAAAAATTATTTAAAATATTGTCAAGCAGAAGAAGGCGATCGTCCTTATACATCTAGATATATTGGAAGTTTGGTTTCTGATTTTCACAGAAATATGATTAAAGGTGGAATTTATATTTATCCAACAAGTTCTAAAGCTCCAAAAGGTAAACTAAGATTGTTATATGAATGTAATCCTATGGCATTTTTAGCAGAACAAGCAGGTGGAAAAGCATCTGATGGTTATAATAGAATTATGGAAATTCAACCTACAGAATTACATCAAAGAGTTCCGTTCTTTTGTGGAAGTTTTAATATGGTAGAAAAAGCCGAAGAATTCATGAAGAATTCATAATAATAAAAGCCCTTCACAATTAAATGAAGGGCTTTTCTTTTTTTTATTTATTCATGTGTTGCATTTCATACATAAAAGTATCTAAATCTACATTTAGAACTAATAATGAAAGCGCTTTATTCACAATGTATTCAACATTACTTGGTGTAAATCCTAAACCTAATGAAAGGCGAGTTAAAATTTGTTTTTGTTTTGGTCCCAAAACATGATCAGCATAAACCATTCTAGCTAAATCATACAATCTCTCTAATCTTTGAGTATATAAAACTGGAGGGTTAATAGGATATTTTGAAGGGTTTTCTAAAATCTCTTCATATTCTGTTTTTGAAATATCAAGTCTAATTGCTAATTTGTCTAAAAATTCTCTTTCTTCTGAAGACAATTCTCCGTCAGACAAAGCAACTCTAACAATTGCAGAAAAATGACTTTTATTTCTGTTTTTAAATTCGTTATCAAATAAATCTGAAAATGACATAACTATATGTATTAATGTTATGCAAATATACTTTATATTTCATTTTTTAGAAAAAAATTGCAAGGTTTTATTAAAGCGTTTAATAAATTATAAAATAAATTGTAAGTTTGAATAAATCAAAATACACTTACTCATGTCCCAATTCTGGCTTTATTTTAAATTAGGTCTCGATCATGTATTAGACATTCATGCTTATGATCATGTAATGTTTTTAATTGCTTTAATGGTTCCTTATGCTTTTAAGGACTGGAAACGTATTTTTTTATTGGTTTCTCTTTTTACATTAGGACATACATTATCATTAATATTGTCTGTTTTTGGAACAGTAGTTATTGCTCCAAAATATGTTGAGTTTTTAATTCCCATTACGATACTAATTACCGCTGTATTTCATCTTTTTACCGCCGGAAAATCATCAAGAAAAGAAAGCATTTCTTTTGTTGCTGTTGTTACTTTGTTTTTTGGAATAATTCATGGATTAGGATTTTCTAATTATTTCAATTCAATTTTACCTGGAAGCGCAGCTGATAAATTATTACCGTTATTAGAATTTGCATTAGGAATAGAAGCTTCACAAATAATTGTAGTATTTGTTGTTCTTGTAATTAGCTACATAGCGCAAACATTTTTTAGATTTTCTAAAAGAGATTGGGCATTAGTATTGTCAGCTTTTATAATTGGTTTAGTTTTGCCAATGTTAATTGAAAATGAAATTTGGAACAGATAATGTCAGAGAAAAAATCAAAATACGACAAAGCTTATTTGAGAATTGCTAAAGAATGGGGACAGTTGTCTTATTGTAAAAGAAAACAAGTTGGAGCCATTATTGTAAAAGACAGAATGATTATTTCTGATGGTTACAATGGAACACCTTCTGGATTTGAAAATTGCTGTGAAGATGAAGACAATCTTACAAAATGGTATGTTTTACATGCAGAAGCAAATGCGATTTCAAAAGTTGCACGTTCTACACAATCATGTGAAAACGCTACGTTATATATTACTCTTTCTCCTTGTAAAGATTGTAGTAAGTTAATCCATCAATCCGGAATAAAAAGAGTCGTTTATCACGAAGAATATAAAGATACTTCAGGTGTAGATTTTTTAAGAAAAGCAGGAGTAGAAGTAGAATTGTTTCCAGACTTAAGTAAATAATTACACATGAAAGTTAATAAGATTTATTTTCCCATCATAATTGCAATGGCAGTTGCTTTTGGATTGCTTTTGGGTAATAACTTGAATAATTCTCCTGAACTTTCTGGTAAAAACACATATAAACATAAGCTTAATAAACTAATAGATTTTATCGAAAGAGAATATGTTGATGAAATCAATACTGATTCTATAGTAGATTTAACCGTAAATGGAATTCTTGAAAATTTAGACCCACATTCAGTTTATATTGCTAAAAACGAACTTCAATTTGTAAACGAAAGCATGAAAGGTGACTTCGTAGGGATTGGAGTAAATTTTTATATGTATAAAGATTCATTAGCTGTTATTAAACCAATACCTAATGGTCCTTCAGAAAAAGCAGGAATTTTAGCGGGTGACCGAATTTTATTTGCAGGTAAAACGCAATTGTTCGATAAAAATATTACAAACGATACTTTATTAGCTAAGTTAAAAGGGCAAGAGAATTCAAAAATTGAACTTTTAGTTTATAGAAAATCAGTCAATAAAAAATTTAAATTTACTGTAACTAGGGGAGTTGTTCCAATAAAAAGCGTTGATGTAGCCTTAATGGTTAATAACAAGAAAGGTTACATTAAAATAAACCGATTTGCAGAAACTACTTATACCGAATTCCATAAAGCACTTTTAGATTTGAAAAAACAAGGCATGAATGAATTAATTATCGATTTAAGAGATAACGGAGGCGGTTATTTAGAAATTGCCAATCAAATTGCTGATGAAATTTTAAAAGAAAATGTATTAATAGTTAAAACGAAAAATAAAAAAGGTAATATAGACAAAACATTAGCAACTAATAAAGGAGATTTTGAAAACGGAAAAGTCTATATTCTAATTAATGAAAATAGCGCTTCAGCAAGTGAAATTTTAGCAGGTGCGGTTCAAGATAACGATAGAGGAACAATTGTAGGTAGAAGATCTTTTGGAAAAGGATTGGTGCAAAGAGAAATGCCTTTAGGAGATGGATCTGCTGTTAGATTAACGGTTGCAAGATATTACACGCCTTCTGGTCGTTCTATACAAAAACCTTATGCAGACAAAGGAGCGCAATATTTTAATGAGTTTGAAAAGCGTTTTGAAAGCGGAGAATTATATGAAGCAGACACAATTAAGGTAGCCGACAGTTTAAAGTTTAAAACCAAAAAAGGAAGAATCGTTTACGGCGGAGGCGGAATATCTCCTGATATTTTTGTGCCTTTTCAAGCTAAAAACATGGATGATGTTACTCTCATGATAATGCAATCTGGATTGTTAAGTTATTATGTTTTTGAACAAATAGACAATGATAGAAACTTTTTTAATAAATTAACAAAAGAACAATTAAGAGAAGAGTTACTGAATAATGAAAAGTATTTATCAGGTTTTAAAAAATACGTTGCACAAAGTGGATTTATTTTAAACTTTTCTTCTGAAAAAGAAAAAGTAAATAATTATTTATTCGCCGAATTTGTCAAACAACTGTTTGATGAAAAGGAGTATTACCAAATCATTTTAAATGAAGATGAAATGGTAAAGAAGGTGTTGGAAATTAAATAACTTTATTTATTCACAGCTTCATGAACCATAGTTTGTTTTCCTTCATTCCATAACGTTAATACATCTGTAGCTACACTTGCGCCACTTCCTGATGCAATAGCAAGTTGGCTTCTATGTCCGGCTAAAACACCAATTACATAAATACCTTCTTCAACAAAATGATCTTCATTTTTAAGCTGAATTCTGTTTTTTTCTAGCGGAAGTTTTTTATGAGGAATAACGTAGTTCTCTAAGCCTTCAATGGTAAACGGATTACCAGCTCCAATACCTATAATAACAATTTTTGAAGTGTATTTATTTTTATTGGTTTCAACTAAAAAACCTTTAGTTTGTTTTTCAATTTTTAAAACCTTTTCATCTTCAATTTGCACAACATGAGGATACAATTCTTTTAATTGCTCAGTAGTTTCAGTAAGTAGTTCTGATCCTAATTTGCCTTTTGGAATGCCATATGCGTTATTAAAAACGGCATTTTGTAAAGAAGATGCCTTTTGATGTACAATAACTCCAATTTTTTTATTTTCGGCAAAAGGTTTTTTATGAGCCGAACCTAATACAAGTGCACATGAAACTGAAGAAACACCTCCTCCAATAATTAAAGCATCGAACATAAATTACAAGTTTTTTGTTTTTTCTTCAATAGTTTTTGACATTTTTAAAATGACAATTAAAATAACTGCACATAATGTAGCAACAATTCCAATTAGGGCAACTGAAGAATTTCCTTCAAAAGGATTTTTTGGATCAATCTGAGTAATGTTTAAACCAATTAGTAATATGGCTAAGACAATAACGATGTATGTAAATATTTTCATTTTAATCTAAATTTAGTTTTTTAAATAAACAAACCTTTTACGTTTGCTGCAAAAAGCTTAACTGATATAGCAAGCAATATTACGCCAAATATTTTACGTATTATGCCTAATCCGTTAACGCCCAATATTTTTTCAATTTTACCAGACAATTTTAAAACAGCATAAACCACAATTACGTTAATTATTATGGCAATAATAATATTTATTTTGTCGTATTCTGCTCTTAAAGAAAGCAATGTAGTCATGGTTCCAGCCCCAGCAATCAAAGGAAAAGCAATGGGAACAATTGAAGCAGTTGTAGGATTGTCTTCTCGGTAAAGTCGAATTCCTAAAATCATTTCTAGTGCTAAAAAGAATAATACAAACGAACCCGCAACGGCAAATGAATTAGCGTCAATGCCAATTAATTTTAAAATTTCTTCTCCTACAAATAAGAACGCAATCATAATTATTGCTGCAACAATTGTAGCTTTTTCAGACTGAATATGGCCAATTTTACTGCGTAAATCAACAATAATAGGAATGCTTCCTACAATATCAATAACAGCGAATAGAATCATACTTATGGTAAAAATCTCTTTCCAGTCAAACATCTTACATTTATTTTTTGCAAATATAAATATAAGTAATGAATGCTAAATTCATTTTAACGATACTTTATTAATTAGAAATACAATCAAAATCTTTATTCAACAATCTTCAATCAAAAATCAAATAGCTATCTTTGTGAACTAATTATTTTAAGATGTTTCAGTTAAATAAAACCATTATTTCCGAAGAGATTCTAGAAAAAGAATTCGTTTGTAATTTATCTGCTTGTAAAGGAGCGTGTTGTGTGGACGGAGATGCTGGTGCACCTTTAGACGAAGCAGAGACTAAAATATTAGCAGAAATTTATCCAAAAGTAAAGCCATTCCTTCGTCCTGAAGGAATTGCAGCAATCGAAGAACAAGGAACACATACTGTTTCTGATTTTGGTGAGCTTGAAACCACTTTAATTGACGGTAAAGACTGTGCGTATGTAATTTTTGACAAAGACACTGCGCTTTGCGGAATAGAACAAGCGTATAACGAAGGTATTGTTGATTGGAAAAAACCAGTTTCTTGTCACTTATACCCTATTCGTGTAAAAGAATACTCTGATTTTTCTGCGGTTAATTATCACAAATGGCATATTTGTTCTGATGCTTGCGAATTAGGAAAAGAACTTGGTGTTCCTATCTATAAATTTGTAAAAGAAGCACTAGTTAGAAAATTTGGAGAAGAATGGTATTCTGAATTAGAAAAAATTGCCGAAGATTTAAAAAAGTAACCCCTTTTGCGTATTCTGTAAAACACTCTTTAACAGTAGGTTTAATCGCTGATAAGAGTGGTTTTCCTCTGTTTTTTATTTTATTTAAATAGTTGATAATCAATAAATTAAATCCTTCACAAGGAGTAGGAATTTTTTTACTCGTTGTTAAAAACTTGGCTTAATTGTGAATAAGTTTGACTTTCATTTCTCGTTTCAAATGACAAACTTTGTAAACCCCATTAGAAGTAAATATTATTCTTTTTAAAACAATAAAAATCAAGTAACTATGTCAGTAGTCGAACCAATATTACAAGAAAATAAAGACCGTTTTGTTATTTTTCCAATTAAACACCATGATATATGGGAATGGTATAAGAAAATGGAAGCTAGTTTTTGGACTGCTGAAGAGATTGATTTACACCAAGACATTTCAGACTGGAATAATAAATTAAGCGATGATGAAAAATATTTCATCAAACATATTTTGGCATTTTTCGCAGCTTCTGACGGAATCGTAAATGAAAATTTAGCAGAAAATTTCGTAAACGAAGTGCAATATGCTGAAGCGAAATTCTTTTATGGATTTCAAATCATGATGGAAAACATTCACAGTGAAACCTATTCTCTTTTAATTGATACTTATGTTAAAGATGAGATTGAAAAAGATAAATTGTTTCACGCTCTTGAAGTTTTTCCTGCAATTAAGAAAAAAGCAGATTGGGCTTTAAAATGGATTGAATCTGATTCGTTTGCAGAACGATTAATTGCTTTTGCAGCGGTTGAAGGAATTTTCTTTTCTGGAGCATTTTGTTCTATCTTCTGGTTAAAAAAACGTGGGTTAATGCCAGGATTAACTTTTTCGAACGAATTAATTTCTCGTGATGAAGGTGTGCATTGTGATTTCGCCGTGCATTTACATAATCATCACTTGGTAAATAAAGTGCCAAAAGCAAGAATTAGAGAAATTATTATAGATGCTTTAACTATCGAAAGAGAATTCATTACAGAGTCGCTTCCAGTAAGTTTAATAGGTATGAATGCAACTTTAATGACGCAATACTTAGAATTTGTAACGGATAGATTATTGGTAGAATTAGGTTGTGAAAGAGAATATAACTCTTCAAACCCATTCGATTTTATGGATATGATTTCATTACAAGGGAAAACTAATTTCTTTGAAAAACGTGTTGCTGAATATCAAAAAGCAGGTGTAATGAACACCGATTCAGAATCTGGAAAAATAAGCTTTGATGCAGACTTTTAATAAGTAAGCAATCAAAAGAATACAAAATAAATAAAACAAACTAAAAGCAAAAGTCATATGAATGTAGTAAAAAGAGATGGTAGAAGAGAACCTGTAATGTTTGATAAAATTACAGATAGAATTAGATTTTTATGCTACGAGTTAAACGAGTTAGTCGACCCGGTTAAGGTTGCTATGCGTGTAATTGAAGGTTTGTATGACGGCGTAAGTACTTCAGAGTTAGATAACTTAGCTGCCGAAACGGCCGCATCTATGACTATTACGCATCCTGATTATGCTCAGTTAGCAGCGCGTATTGCTGTTTCTAATTTACATAAAAACACTACTAAATCATTCTCTGAAACAATGACAGAGATGTATCATTATGTGAATCCTCGTACAGGTAAAAAAGCACCTTTACTTTCAGAGGAAGTATATAATGTAATTATGGAAAATGCTGAAAAGTTAGATTCTACAATTATCTATAATCGCGATTTTAATTACGATTATTTCGGATTCAAAACTTTAGAGCGTTCATATCTTTTAAAAATAAACGGACAAATTGTTGAGCGCCCGCAACACATGTTAATGCGTGTTTCTATTGGTATTCATTTAAACGATATTGAATCAGCTATTGAAACGTATGAATTAATGTCGAAGAAATTCTTCACGCATGCAACACCTACTTTATTTAACGCAGGAACACCAAAACCGCAAATGTCATCTTGTTTCTTGTTAACAATGAAAGATGATAGTATTGATGGTATTTACGATACATTAAAACAAACAGCAAAAATTTCACAATCTGCCGGAGGAATTGGTTTAGCAATTCATAATGTAAGAGCAACAGGTTCATACATTCGTGGAACAAACGGAACTTCAAACGGAATTGTACCTATGTTACGTGTATTTAACGATACGGCTCGTTACGTAGATCAAGGTGGTGGAAAACGTAAAGGTAGTTTTGCTATTTACATTGAGCCTTGGCATGCAGATATTTTCGACTTCTTAGATTTAAAGAAAAATCACGGAAAAGAAGAAATGCGTGCTCGTGATTTATTCTTCGCAATGTGGATGTGTGATTTATTCATGAAGCGTGTTGAAGAAGATTCAACATGGACGTTAATGTGTCCAAACGAATGTCCAGGTTTAGATAATGTGTACGGAGATGAGTTTGAAGCATTGTACATTTCATATGAACAAGCTGGAAAAGGTAGAAAAACCATTAAGGCTCGTGAATTATGGGAAAAAATTCTTGAATCTCAAATTGAGACAGGAACTCCATATATGTTGTATAAAGATGCTGCAAACAGAAAATCAAATCAAAAGAATTTAGGTACAATTCGTTCATCTAACTTATGTACTGAAATTTTAGAATATACATCACCAGATGAGGTTGCAGTATGTAACTTGGCTTCTATTTCATTGCCAATGTTTGTAGAAGATGGTAAATTCAATCACCAATTCTTATTTGATGTTACCAAAAGAATTACGCGTAACTTAAACAGAGTAATTGATAGAAATTATTATCCAGTAATTGAAGCAGAGAATTCAAACATGCGTCACCGTCCTATTGGATTAGGAGTACAAGGTTTAGCAGATGCTTTTATTTTACTAAGATTGCCATTTACAAGTGATGAAGCTAAGAAATTAAACGAAGAAATTTTCGAAACAATTTACTTTGCAGCAGTTACAGCTTCAATGGAATTAGCAAAAGAAGAAGGACCATATTCAACGTTTGAAGGTTCACCAATTTCTAAAGGAGAATTCCAATACAATCTTTGGAACATAAAAGACGAAGATTTATCAGGAAGATGGGATTGGAAAGCATTAAGAACTGAAGTAATGGCAAACGGAGTGCGTAACTCATTATTATTAGCGCCAATGCCAACTGCTTCAACTTCTCAAATTTTAGGAAATAACGAAGCATTCGAACCGTATACTTCAAATATTTATACACGTAGAGTATTGTCTGGAGAATTCATTGTTGTAAACAAACATTTATTATACGATTTAGTAGAACTTGGTTTATGGAATGAAAATCTTAAGCAAGAAATCATGCGTAATAACGGTTCTATTCAAAATATTGATATCATTCCTCAAGACATTAAAGAATTGTATAAAACAGTTTGGGAATTGAGTATGAAAGACATTATCGACATGTCTCGTCAAAGAGGTTATTTTATTGATCAATCGCAATCGTTAAACTTGTTTATGGAAGGTGCTACAATGGCAAAATTAACTTCTATGCATTTTTATGCTTGGAAAAGCGGTCTAAAAACAGGAATGTACTACTTAAGAACAAAAGCTGCGGTTGATGCTATTAAGTTTACTTTAAATAACGATAAAAAAGCGGAACCAATTGCCGTTGCAGTAGAAACTGAAAATGCAGCAATGACAGAAGATGAGTTCAAAGCAATGTTAGCTCGCGCTAAAGATGCAGGACCAGAAGACTGTGAAATGTGTGGTTCTTAAAATTATAAAATATATTATTTGTTTGCTAACTGAAGAACTTATTATGAAACCCTACTGTGGGGACTTCAGTAAACAATAGTAACTTATAAATCTCCGAAAATGGCGAAATATAAGAAATGGTGGCAAAATACCAAATTACTTACTACATTGATAAAGGCAATCGTAGAAGTTACAAAACTAATATTATAGTTTTAATTAAAAGTGTCAGTTTGTTTCTGACACTTTTTCTTTTATATAAAAATTGCATTTCAATTCGTACATTTGAAAAATAAAATAAAAAAGACATGTCAAAAGAAAAAAAAGGAGTTCATACAGGAATTATTGAGAAAGATGCAGATGGGAATTTCTTCTGTGGTCCTTATTTATTAGATTACAAACAAGTAGTAGCTGGTTTTAAAATTGGTGATGAGGTAAACATCAAGTCAATAATTGAAAACCCAAGCGATATCAGTTACGATAAATACCCAAAAAAATCAAAAGTATTCTTTTTAGCAAACGATAAAGAGTAATTTTTAATTCTGAAATTAAAAATCGTTAATCAAAAATCTTAAATCATTATGATGCAATGGGAACAACTTTTGTCTTTAAAAAGACAAGGCGACACAAGTAAACGATTACGAAAAGAACAAGACGATACACGTTTAGGATTTGAAGTCGATTACGACCGAATTATTTTTTCGGCAGCGTTTCGTAGTTTACAAGACAAAACACAAGTTATTCCATTATCAAAAACCGACTTTGTACACACAAGATTAACGCACAGTTTAGAAGTTTCGGTTGTAGGTCGTTCTTTAGGGAGATTAGTTGGGAAACAAGTTTTAGAAAAAAGGCCTTATTTGGCTGAAATTCACGGTTACCAAATGAACGATTTTGGAGCCATTGTTGCAGCAGCTTCATTAGCACACGATATTGGAAATCCGCCTTTCGGTCATTCTGGTGAAAAAGCAATTGGCGAATACTTCACAAACGGAAACGGACAACAATATAAAGACCAGCTTTCTGATAAAGAATGGCAAGATTTAATTGATTTTGAAGGAAACGCAAATGGTTTTTCGGTGCTTACTTCTTCTCGTGAGGGGATAGAAGGGGCATTAAGAATTTCCTATGCAACGCTTGGAACTTTCACAAAATATCCAAAAGAAAGTTTGCCTAAAAAACCAACCAAAAACATTTGCGATAAAAAATACGGGTTCTTTCAACAAGACAAAGAATTCTTTGCTGAAGTCGCAAAAGAATTGGGTTTAATTCCAAATAAATCTGGGAATGATATTGGTTTTGAACGTCATCCGTTGGCTTATTTAGTAGAAGCAGCAGATGATATTTGTTATACCATTATCGATTTTGAAGATGGAATTAACTTAGGGTTAATTCAAGAAGAATTTGCATTAGAATACTTAATCAAATTAGTCAAAAACGGAATCGATTCTAAAAAATACAACGAACTTACCACTACAGAAGATAGAATAAGTTATTTACGTGCTTTGGCTATTGGAAGTTTAATTCAAGATGCAGTAAAGATATTTATGGCAAATGAAGAAGCAATACTTTCAGGCAACTTCCCTTTTGCGATAATGGACAAAAGTCAGTACAAAGCACAAATGGATGATATTATAAAAATTAGTGTTAAAAACGTATACCAAAGCAAAGAAGTAATTGAAAAAGAAGTAATTGGCTATAAAGTAATCAATGTCCTTTTAGATGTTTTTTGCACAGCTTATATCAATAAATCAAATGGAAACCCTTCGAATTATGATAATTTAATCTTGAAATTGTTGCCGGAGCGTTACCAACAAGAAAAAGCATCCCTTTATGATAGATTGTTGAACATCTGTCACTTTGTTTCTATGCTTACTGATGGTAAAGCTTTACAGTTATTTAATACAATTCAATCAAACAAGAGTTAAAATTATAAGAATATCACAATTTTTATTTCTAAAAGTAAAAAAAATGTGCTTTCTTTGTTCAAATTACCCAAAAAACTATATTATGAAAAAAAATGTACTCTTAATTTTAAGTTTTGTTGCATTTTTGTTTTTTAGTTGTTCAAAATCTAAAAATGATGAGCAACTATTAAATAAAACAAATGAAATCACAGTTAAAGCTGTTAAAGAAGAATCTCAAAATGTCATTACTGCTAATACTGATGAAGTTGTAAAGGTTCTTGAAAAAGAAAAAAAAGTTTCTGTAAAAACTCAAGTTTCGTCACAAAAAGAAACAAAAGATTTATCAGAGATAGAAGTTTTAAGAAAAAAACATGAAAATTTTTTAGCAAATTCTCCTTTCAAGAATAGTATGCAATTATCAAAGTCTGAAAGAAAATCAGCTGGATTGCCTCCTAATAAATATTATGAGCAAGAATGGGAATTAACTATAGACCCTTCAACTGGAAAACCTAATCCTATAAATGTTGCGCTTTTAAGAAAAAAACTTGCTGACGAAAGAGCTGCAGATCTTGCTGCTGGAAGAACGCCAGGAGACGCAAGTGATAATAATTGGGTGGAAAGAGGTCCTAATAATGTTGGAGGACGTGTTAGGGCAGTTCTATTCGATCCAAATGATGTAACAAATGAGACTGTTTTTGCTGGTGGAGTAAGTGGTGGTTTGTGGAAAAATACTAATATTTCTAATTCACTTTCAACATGGTCAAGAGTAAATATTCCAGATAATTTAGCCGTTACTTCAATTGCTGTTGACCCGAATAACTCTAATGTATTTTATGTAGGTACGGGTGAGTCATATGTTGGTGGAGATGTTAATGGAGATGGAGTTTGGAAATCTACTGATGGAGGAACAACATGGACAAATATATTTGGTGGAATTACAGGTCCTACAACATTTGAATCTGAGTCTTCAATTACAATTAATAGCCCAACTGGAATTGCCGGTAATTATGCTAGTTATCCTACAACAGCATTTGGAGATTTAAGTTCTTTGCCTTTAACACGTGATATCGTTCTTGTTCAAGATAATACAGCCCCAGCTTCTGATGGGTGTGAAACAATAACTAATGCTGCGGCATTAAATGGTAAAATTGCTCTAATCAGAAGAGGTTCGTGTTCTTTTGTTATAAAAGTAAAAGCTGCACAAGATGCTGGGGCCGTTGCTGTAATTATGATGAATAACGTTGGTGGTACCCCAATCCCAATGGGAGGAACTGATGCTACAATTACCATTCCTTCAGTGATGATTTCTCAATCAGATGGAGATATTTTAGAAGCTGCTCTAGGAGCAGGAAGTGTTAATGGTACAATAAATCCAACCGTTACAGGAGGGTTTACAGGTAACTTGGTTCCTGGCCAGCAACATATCAATGATATAAAAGTTAGGAATAATGGGGGAACTTCTGAAATTTATGTAGCTGCTGGAGACTCTTTTTACGGTTCTGCTAATGCTGCAACATATTTAGGAGGACCTGCTTTTGGATTGTATAAGTCAGTAAATGGAGGTTCAACTTGGACAGAAGTAAGTTTACCATTAACATTTTCTGGGAATAAACATTGTCCAAATGATATTGAAATTGGGGTTGACAATAAAATATGGCTTTCAACAACTGGGAGTGTAGTTTATGGTGATGGAGGGGGAATTATCTTTTCTTCTACTGATGGTAATACTTTTACACAAAGGTATGCTGTTGCAAATGGAGATAGAGTTCAGATAGCTGTTTCAAAACAAGCTGCAGATAAAGTTTATGTTTTAGCAGAATTATCAACAACGGCAGCTGTAGGCTTATATAGAACTGATAATGGATTTGCGACTACTACAACATTAGCTGTGCCTATTGATGTGGAAACAAGCATGGGAACAGATTTTACAAGGGGACAAGCTTTTTATGATTTAATGTTAGAAGTTGATCCAAATAATGACCAAATTGCTTATGCCGGTGGTATTGATTTGTTTAAATCTTCAAATTCGGGCTCTAGTTGGTCTCAAATTAGTCATTGGTATGGTCTTGGGGGTTATAATAATGTACATTCAGATCAGCATGGTATGGCTTTTGCAAACGGGAGCTCAACTGTAATGGTTTTTGGAAATGATGGAGGTGTGTTTTACTCAAGTAATTCGGGAGCAACTATTGTTTCTAGAAATAGAGGTTTAAATATTACTCAGTTTTATAGTGTTGGAGTTGCTCCAACGGGGGCTACAGGAGGAAATTTATCAGGAGAATATTTTGCAGCAGGTGCTCAAGACAATGGAACACAGTATTTCGGCGGTGTAGGTGCGGGTATAAACGCTAGTTTCCAATCTCAAGGTGGAGATGGTGCTTATACAATGTTTGATCAAGGTGTTGATAAATATTATATTTCTAATTATGTATACAATAATAGTATTAATTATAGAACTACTGCAGGAGCTACACGAGTAATAAATAGTGAGTCGGGAAGTAATGGTGCATTTATTGCGCCAATGACTTTAGACTCTAGTTTAGATATTTTATATGCTGATTACTCTACTTCAGCCCCTGTTTACCAAATTAGAAGGTATACTAACCTTAAGTCAGGAACAGTTGGAAAAACACTTTTAACAAATGCTTTGTTGACTAGTTCAGCAACTGCAATGACAGTTTCTAAATATACAACTACTTCAACCACTCTTTTGATAGGTTGTAGAAATGGTAAATTGTTGAAGCTAACAAATGCAAATTCATTTGCTACATGGACTGATATAACAGGATCAGGTTTTGTAGGAAGTATTTCTGATGTGGAATACGGTCAATCGGAAAATGAGATTTTTGTTACCATGCATAATTATAATGTAATTAGTATTTGGTACACTTCAAATGGTGGAACTACATGGCAAAATAAAGAAGGTAATTTTCCTGATATTCCTGTAAAAGCAATTTTGCAAAACCCATTAAATCTTGAAGAAGTTATTATAGGAACTGAGCTTGGAGTTTGGTATACAAATAACTTTAGTAGTGCATCTCCAACATGGAATCAGTCTTATAATGGTATGAGTAATGTTAAAGTTGTAGATTTAGATTTAAGAAATGACAACACTGTTTTTGCTGCAACTTACGGAAGAGGTATTTTCTCTGGGATGTTTACAAGTACAGTTTTATCTAATCAAGATGTTGTTGTTGATAATAGGATAAATATATATCCTAACCCTTCTAATGGTATTGTTAATATTGCAATTGCTAATTATTCAGGTTCATTAAAAGTTAGTTTAGTAGACTTAAACGGAAGAGTCGTTTATTCAAACGAAATAAATGACTTCTCATTAGAGCAATCAATTAATGTTAAAAATTATCAATCTGGTGTTTATCTATTAAACTTAGAAGGTGAGAATATAAAACTTACAAG
This sequence comes from Flavobacteriaceae bacterium, assembly GCA_002862805.1. GTDB lineage: Bacteria > Bacteroidota > Bacteroidia > Flavobacteriales > Flavobacteriaceae > Flavobacterium. Next base: position 22,461 of record PKEA01000066.1, read on the forward strand.
AAAGATTATTTTTGAGTAAGCTATTGATTAATTAATTAAAATGCCTAATTGTATGATTAGGCATTTTTTTTATTTTAACACTTTGTGTTAGAAGTTTTTTAACCGATTAAAGAGCCTTTGTGTCAAGGTTATTCCCTATTGGAAGATGTGTTTTAAGTAAAAATACTGTTTAAAAGCATTTGCAGAACAATGTGTTTAAATTGTTTTTAAGTAATATTAAATTTCAGTTAGAGACTTTGAAAATAAAGAAATAAAAAAAACCCAATCCGTAAGAATTGGGTTTTTTATATTTACATAAGTCAATATTACGCCTCAAATGGAGTAATAGAAACAAAAGATTTATTATCTTTCTTCTTTTGGAATTGTACAATTCCATCAACTTTTGCATGCAAAGTATGGTCCTTACCCATGTAAACATTTTCACCTGGATTATGTTTAGAACCTCTTTGTCTTACAATGATATTCCCAGCAATAGCTGCTTGACCACCATAAATCTTTACGCCTAAACGTTTCGATTCTGATTCTCTACCATTCTTCGAACTACCGACACCTTTTTTGTGAGCCATGATGTTTAAGTTTTTAAGTTAATAATTAATTAAACAGCTTTACCACCGTTTAACTCGTCTTGTAATTTTTGTAATTCATCCCATTTCCCTTCAGCAGCTAAAGTTGCTTGTTGAGCCCAAGTTGTTGGATCTAAATGAGATAATTTTGAAGCTGATGCATCAAAAATTTCTTTGATTGAATCAACACTAGTTGAAGCTAATTTAGCAAAAGTATCTACTCCTGCAGCAACTAAAGCCTCAGCAGCTTTTGGTCCAATTCCTTCAATCTTTTTTAAATCATCACCTTTTTTAGATGCTTTTGCTTTTGGCGCAGCTTCTGTTTTAGGAGCAGTTTCTTTCTTAGGTGCAGCTTTTTTAGTTGCTCCTGAAGATTGAATTCCTTCAATTACAATTTGAGTTAAAGATTGTCTGTGACCATTTTTAACTTTGTAACCTTTTCTTCTTTTCTTTTTGAAAACAATTACTTTGTCTCCTTTAAGGTGTTTTAAGATTTTTGCTTCAACTGAAGCTCCATCTATAGCTGGGGCGCCTAGGGTAATAGTACCATTATCGTCTAATAACATAACTTTATCAAAAGAAACCTTGTCTCCTTCTTGTTCTGCTAAACGGTGTACATAAACCTTTTGGTCTTTGCTTACTTTAAATTGTTGCCCTGCTATCTCTACGATTGCATACATAACAAATGTGTATTTAGTTAATTTTTCAAGTTTGCAAATATACAACAATAATTATATCAAACAATTATATCTAATTAAATTTTTTTTTTAAATTAAAAAAGACGTCATTAATATGTAACAATATCTTAAATTTACGTCTAATTGATCTATAAGAAGAATACTAAACAATAATTAATTTATGAAAAAATCTTTAATGGCTTTAAGTACAGCTCTATTTATTAGCGCTTCTGCTAATGCGCAAAAAGTAGAATTTGAAGAGTTTGATTTAGACAATGGACTCCATGTTGTTTTGCATCAAGATAATTCAGCTCCAGTAGTTATTACATCAGTAATGTACCATGTAGGAGCAAAGGATGAACAGCCAAACAGAACTGGTTTTGCTCACTTTTTCGAACATTTATTATTTGAAGGAACAAAAAACATCGAACGCGGTGAGTGGTTTAAAATTGTTACGGCTAATGGTGGTCAAAACAATGCAAATACTACTGACGACAGAACATATTATTATGAAATATTTCCTTCTAACAACTTAGAATTAGCTTTGTGGATGGAATCGGAAAGATTAATGCACCCTGTTATTAATCAAATTGGAGTTGATACACAAAATGAAGTTGTTAAGGAAGAAAAGAGACTGCGTGTAGACAATCAACCTTACGGGAACCTTATCAAGGCCGTTAAACAAAATATGTTTAAAAATCACCCTTATAGATGGACAACGATTGGTGAAATGGAGCATTTAGATGCTGCTACTTTAGAAGAGTTTCAAGCATTCAATAAAAAATTCTATATTCCTAACAATGCGGTTTTAGTAGTTGCAGGTCAGTTTGACAAAGCGCAAGCTAAAGAATGGATTAAAAAATATTTTGCTGCTATCCCTAAAGGAACTCCGGTAACTAGAACAAAAGCTGAAGAAGAGCCAATAACTAAAGAGTTTAAAGCTTCTTGGGAAGACCCAAACATTCAAATTCCTATGCTTGTTGCTTCATACAGAACTCCATCAATGAAAACTAGAGATGCAAGAGTTTTAGACATGATTTCTTCTTATTTATCAGATGGTAAAAGTTCTAAACTTTACAAAAAAATGGTAGACGAAAAGAAAATGGCTTTACAAATTGGAGCTTTTAATTACAGTCAAGAAGATTACAGTTTGTATTTCATTTATGGTTTACCAATGGGAACAAATACAACTGCTGACATGTTGAAAGAAATTGATGATGAAATTTTAAAAATGCAAACAGAATTAATTTCTGAAAAAGATTATTTAAAATTACAAAATAAGTTTGAAAGCCAATATGTAAACAACAACGCAAGTGTTGAAGGTATTGCTGATAATTTAGCAACTTACTACTTACTTTATGGAGATATTAATTTAATTAATACTGAAATTGATATTTACCGTTCAATTACTAGAGAAGAAATTAAAGAAGTAGCAAACAAATATTTAAAACCAAATCAAAGATTGATTTTAGATTATGTACCAACTGCAGAAAAAGCGAAAAACTAAGATATTTATTATGAAAAAAATAGTTTATATAGCAGCCTGTTTATTTTTAACAATAACAATGCAAGCACAAGATAGAATGCAACCAAAATCTGGACCTTCACCAACGGTTAACATTAAAAAACCTCAAAGTTTTACGTTGAAAAACGGACTTAAAGTTTTAGTTGTAGAAAATTCAAAACTTCCTAGAGTAACGTATAGTTTAACACTTGACAATCCTCCATATGCGGAAGGAAACAAAAAAGGTGTTTCTGATTTGCTAAGCTCTTTATTAGGAAGTGGAACAGAAAAAATCTCAAAGGACGACTTTAATGAAGAAGTAGACTTCCTTGGAGCGAATATTAATTATTCGGCAAACGGTGCTTATGCTTCAGGTTTATCTAGATATTCAAAAAGAATATTAGAATTAATGTCTGATGGAGTTATCAACCCTACATTTAGCCAAGAAGAATTTGATAAAGCGAAAGCTAAAATTATTGAAGGAATTAAGGCTGATGAAAAAAGCGTTACTTCAATTGCAAGAAGAGTTGAAAACATTCTAACTTATGGAAAAGAACATTATAACGGAGAATATACTTCAGAAGAAACGCTTAAAAATGTAAGTTTAGCTGATGTTAAGTTAAACTACAATACGTATTATGTTCCTGGAAATGCTTATTTAGTAATTGTTGGAGATGTAAACTTTAAAACAATCAAAAAAGAAGTTGAAGATTTATTTGGAGATTGGAAAAAAGCAATTGCTCCTCAGTTAAGTTACTCTGATCCTTTAGATGTTCAATACAGTAGAATTAACTTTATTGATGCTTCAAATGCAGTACAATCTGAAGTTTCATTAGTAAATCTTTCGAAATTAAAAATGACCGACAAAGATTATTTTGCTGCAATTTTAGCAAATCAAATTCTTGGTGGTGGTGGTGAAGGAAGATTGTTTTTAAACTTACGTGAAAAACACGGTTGGACTTACGGTTCATATTCTTCATTGTCTTCAGGAAAATACATTGGTAAATTTAGATCAAGCGCATCAGTAAGAAATACGGTTACAGATAGTGCTGTTGTTGAAATTTTCAATGAATTAAAAAGAATTAGAACAGAATTAGTTTCTGATGAAGATTTACAAAATGCAAAATCTAAATATATTGGAAACTTTGTAATGCAAATTGAAAAACCAGAAACGGTTGCTCGTTATGCTTTAAACAAAGAAACTCAAAACCTTCCTGCGGATTTTTATGAAAATTACATCAAAAATATCAATGCCGTTACAGCACAAGACATTCAAAACGCTGCAAAAAAATACTTTTTAGACAGCAATACAAGAGTTGTTATTGTTGGTAAAGCTGCAGATGTTCTTCCTGGTTTAGAACGATTAAGTAAAGACAAAAAGTTGCCAATTTTCTATTTTGATAAATTTGGTAACCCAACTCAAAAACCTGAAGTTAAAAAAGAAATTCCTGCTGGCGTAACTGCTCAATCAGTAATCAAAAAACATATAGATGCTATTGGTGGTGAAAAAGCGTTGAAAAACGTAAAAACAATTGCTATTTTTTCAAATGGAGAAATTCAAGGAACTCCTTTAGAAATGATTATCAAAACTGCACCTAATAAGTTAGCGGTTGAAATGAAAGCTATGGGAATGACAATGATGAAACAAGTAATTAATGAAAAAGAAGCTTACATGGTTCAACAAGGTCAAAGAAAAGACTTTACAGGTGAAGATTTAAAAAACATGCAAGATGCTGCCGGAACATTTAAGGAATTAAGCTTACTTACTAATAAAGAGGTTGTTTTATCAGGAATTGAAACAATGAACGGTAAAGATGCTTATGCTATTAAAAACGGAAAAACAACATATTTCTATGATGTTGAAAGCGGATTAAAAGTTGCAGAATCTAAAGAATTAGAACAAGCAGGTCAAAAAATGACACAAGTAACTTACTACGAAGATTATAAAGATGTAAAAGGAATTAAATTCCCATACATTACTAAAATGAATGTAGGTATTGAATTAGAATTAATAACTTCGGAAGTTAAAATTAATGAAGGAGTTACAGATGCTGATTTCAAATAAGAAAAGCAATAAAATATTTAAAAGCGCTCAAGAAATTGAGCGTTTTTTTTATTTTCTACTCGAAAAGTAAACACCTAATAAAACAATTAAAGCCCCAATTCCTTGAATAAAATTAAGCGTTTCGTTCATTACAAAATAGCCTAATAAAATTGCAACAACAGGTATTATATATGTAACTGACGATGCAAAAACCGGTGAAGAAATTTGAATTAATTTGAAAAATAAAATATTTGAAAGTCCAGTTCCTATAACGCCTAAAATAGCAATGTAAATTAATGAATTTTGAACTATAGGTTGGTCTGCAATTTCAAAAAAACCAGAAAAAATCAAAACAGTCAATGCTGGAATTGTCATGATAGTGAAATTTCCAGCACTTATGGTTAATGGTTTTAAGTCAGATAAATATTTTTTTATAAGATTTACGTTTATTCCGTAAAATAAAGATGCTAAAAGAATTAATAGCGCATAATAATAATTTTCTGTTGTATTTTCTCCTTCACCGAATAAAACCAATAAAGAACATCCAATAAAACCAATTAAAACTCCAAATATTTGCCTTCTTTGAGTATCTACTTTAAACAACAACATTCCTATAATTAAAGTCATTAAAGGGGTTAAAGAGTTTAAAATAGAACTCACAGAACTGTCTATTTTGGATAATGCAATTGCAAACAAATAAACAGGTAAAAATGTGCCAAATAAAGAAGTTATAGCAATATACTTCCATTTATGTAATGGAATTTTTGGTAAATGTTTAAACCCGATAATTATTAAAAAAGCAGCGGCAAATAAAATTCTCAAACTTCCCAATTGAATAGAATTTACACCTTTTAAGCCTAACTTCATTAATAAAAAAGAACTCCCCCAAACTGCACCTAGAAAAAATAATAAATACCATTTTGTGTTTTTGCTTTCCATTTTCGTTATTTATGAGTTCAAAATTCAGACTTTATTTTTAAATAACCCCTCAATTTTTAGTAATTTTGTAATATAAATAAATAGAGTACTCAATTTAAATAAAATAAAAGAATGAAAAATGTAAAAAATTTTATGCTAGTTGTTTTTACATCTGCGGCATTTTTAAGTTGCAAGAATGAAAAGACTGAAAGCAAAGAAGTTATTCCTGTTGAGACTACGACTGATACAGTTTCTAAAACAATTGCAGCTGAAAATCTTGAAACTGAGAGTTTTGCTATTGAAGGAATGACTTGTCAAATGGGTTGTGCTAATGCAATTGAAAGTAAATTGGCAGGTTTAGATGGTGTTCAAGAAGCAAAAGTAGATTTTGAAAGCAAACTAGCTACTGTGTCTTTTGACAAGACTAAGCAAAACAAAGCTTCATTAATTAAAACTATCGATGCTGTAGCCGGTGGAGAAACATATAAAGCTACTGAAGTTGAGAAAAAAGACACTATTTAGTTTTTAAAACTTCTAAAAATAAAAAAATCTTGCTTTTAGCAGGATTTTTTTATTTCCATTTCATTGTTTCAATTATTTTACGAACATCAGTTTTAATGTAATCTGCAGCAGGAAGTATTGAATCAAAATTTGGTTTTGCATAAAAATATAAACTTCCAGTTACAAAATTTTTAGTACTGTCTGTAACATAAAACTGAACATTTGTAGCGGCATTTCCTCCAACTTCGTAAAACATACCATAAACTTTATTATCAGCATTTATAAACGGCTGCTCTAGTATGTCATCAGCCTTAATAACGTGCTCATAGGTTAGTTTTTGAGCATCTCTTAATAACTTTTCTATATTATTATTAACAGGCTTATAAGTTAAATAAAGAGTTGCTTTCATTTTTGGATAATTTACTTCTAATGCACAATCATCTTTTACAGAAACTTTTGAAAGTGTATTTACATCAAATTCAAAATTACATTTTGAAGCTAATCTATCATAAGTAGCGTCTGGATATTCTAAACTAAGCTGACAATTTGGTTTTGGTATAGATTCATCTCCACAAGAAACTAAAAAGAACAGGAAACTAAAGAATAATAATCGATGTAAATAAGTAAACTTCATTTTATGCTAACGTAACTTTTATTTGTTTTATTCTTTTTAAGTCTAAATTTTCAATTGTAAACGTACAATTATTAAAAATTATTTTTTGGTTTTTCTTTGGAAAGCTTCTAGAAATTTCTAAAATAAACCCTGCTAAAGTTTCTGCCTCACCTTTAGATTGCTCAAAATCTTCTTCAACAACATCTACAATTCTGTAAAAATCTTTCAAGCTTATTTTGCCTTCGAAAAGAAAGTTTTTATCGTCAATTTTAGAATAAATTATATTTTCATCGTCAAACTCGTCGCTAATATCACCTACAATTTCTTCTAAGACATCTTCTAAAGAAACTAATCCGCAAGTTCCTCCATATTCATCAACAACAATTGCAAGATGATTTTTCATGCCTTGAAAATCTTTCAACAAATTGTCTAATTTTTTATTTTCGGGAACAAAAAAAGGAGCTCTAATTAAGCTTTGCCAATCAAAATTTGTTGAGTCAATATGCGGAATTAAGTCTTTAATAAATAAAACGCCTTCAATTTGATCAATATTGTCTTTATAAACAGGAATTCGCGAATAACCTTTTTCTACAATTTTAATCATTATATCTTCAAATTTTTCTTCAATATCTAGCGTAAAAAGATCAATTCTAGGAGACATAATTTGTCTAACTTCGGTGTTTCCAAAGGTTACAATTCCTTCTAATATTTTTTGTTCCTCTTCTGTTGTTTCAGATTGATTTGTTAATTCTAACGCTTGTGACAACTGATTGATTGAAAAATTTGATTTAACACTAAATTTTTTCTCAATATAAACGGTTATGTTTCGCATAGGAATTGTAACAGGCGACAATAATTTATCTAAAATAAAAATTGGAGTTGAAACCATTTTAGAAAAATGTAAATTGTTTCTACTTGCATAAATTTTAGGTAATACCTCTCCAAACAATAATATTAAAAAAGTAACCACTACAACTTCTAAAACAAATCTAAAAATTCCTTCAGGGACAGATTTGAAAAGTTTTTCGCTTAATGAAGAGAATAAAATAACAACAGCGATATTTATAAAATTATTAGTGACTAAAATTGTAGCTAATAATTTTTTTGGCGCTTTTAATAACGCTTCAATACTTGAGCTTTTGTTGAAATCTTTCTCGGCAAGTTCGTCTAAGTCAGTTTGCGACAAAGAAAATAAAGCCACTTCAGAACCTGAAATAAAAGCAGAGCAAATAAGTAAAAACAAAACAGCAACTATGCTGAATGTAAATTCAACATCTATGGTTGAAAGCAAACTGGAAGGATCTGTATCCAATTCAAAAGGTATTAATTAAACATTAAAAAGGTAAATCATCGTTTTCACCTTTTTCTTTATTGTTGTCAAAATTAGTCATTTTTCCTGATTCGGTGTTATCCGATTTGAAATTTTGCTTGCTTGAAGGTTCAGATTCTTTTTTTGTAGTTAAAAAAGTAAACTCTGTTACTTGTATTTCATTAGTATATTTTGTTGTTCCATCTTCAGCTTGCCATTGTCTTGATTTTATTCGACCTTCAACATAAATTTTATCTCCTTTTGAAAGATATTTTTCACAAATTTCAGCTGCTTTGTTTCTAACAACAAGATTGTGCCATTCCGTTGAAGTAATTTTTTCACCAGTTGTTTTATTAATGTAAACTTCATTTGTAGCTAATGGAAATCTACCTATGCAATTACCTCCGTCGAAATAATGCATTTTTACTTCGTCTCCTAAATGTCCTATTAATAAAACTTTATTTAATGTTCCGTTCATGGCGTATATGATTTTAGTTAATCAAATATAATATATTTGAATGTATTATGAAAAGTTTGTTTCTATAAAATTATGCAATACAATGGGAAATGGATATTCTTTTATTTTTTCGATACTTTCTGCATCTTTTATTTCGCAGTCAAAACTCAATTTATAAAAACGAATATGTAAATCTTGATGTGAAAGTTTGTGTTTAATATATTCTTCGTTAATTACGCTTATCTCATTAGGTTGTTTTTTGTTAAAAGTAAATTTTTTGATTAATTTCATTGATGCATTACTGCTTTTTTCTTCAAACTCTTCAATAAGAGGAAATTGAAATAAATTTTGCCAAATCCCTTTATTTGTTCTTTTTTCAACTATAATATTATTGTTTATATCTTCAAGAATTAAATAGTTTAAAAAACGTTTAGTAACTTTTATTTTTTTAGATTTAAAAGGTAAATCTGCGACTTTGTTCTTTTGCAAAGCGTAACAACTTGAATTAAAAATGCAATCATTGCAATTAGGACTTTTGGGAACGCATTGTAAAGCACCAAACTCCATAATTGCTTGGTTAAAAGTTGCTGGGTTATTAAGAGGAAGAATGCTTTGTGCTAATTTTTGAAACTCTACTTTGGTTTTGGATTGAGAAATATCTAATTCGATGCCAAAATAACGAGATAAAACTCTAAAAACATTTCCGTCGACTACGGCAATAGGTTCGTTATAAGAAAAAGAAGCAATTGCTGCTGCTGTATATTCACCAACACCTTTAAGTTTTAATAACTCTTTATATTCTTTAGGAAACTCCCCGTTTAATTCATTTGTAATTTGTTTTGCCGTAAAATGTAAATTTCTTGCTCGAGAATAATAACCTAATCCTTGCCAAACTTTTAAAACCTGCTCTTCATTTGCGTTTGCAAGTAATTTTATGTTAGGGAATTGCTCTAAAAATGCTTCATAATAAGGCATGCCTTGGGCAACTCTTGTTTGTTGTAATATAATTTCCGATAACCAAATGTGGTAAGGATTTGTCGTTTTTCTCCACGGAAGATTGCGTTTGTTTTGTAAATACCAATTAATTAAGACGTTAGAAAATTCCATGTTTTGATTGTGATTTGCAAAATTAAAACTATTAGCTTAAAATTTAATTAATTTAAGGTTGATTTATTGTTTTTTTAATTTGTATATTTGCAACCTCAAAAAAAGTACATAAAATTTATAATACGTAAAGAAAAATGACGAAAGCAGACATCGTAGCGAAAATTTCTGAAAAATTAGGTCTTGAAAAGGGAGATGTTCAAGCAACAGTAGAGTCTTTTATGGAAGAAGTAAAAAACTCATTAGAAACAGGAGACAATGTTTACTTAAGAGGGTTTGGTAGTTTTATCATTAAAACTAGAGCAGAAAAAACAGGTAGAAATATTTCAAAAAATACAACTATTAAAATTCCTGCGCACAACATTCCAGCATTTAAGCCAGCAAAAGTATTTGTTGAAAGCGTAAAAACAAAAACAGAAGTAACTGTATAAAATTATTTATTAATCAAAAAAACTACACGTTATGCCAAGTGGTAAAAAAAGAAAAAGACATAAGGTAGCGACTCACAAACGCAAGAAGAGAGCGAGAGCTAACCGTCACAAGAAGAAAAAGTAGTTTAAAACTACTTTTTCTGTTTTAAAAAAAGTTCATTGAAATTAATCAGCAAAAACTGATTATCGGGTAAAAGCCTGTAAAAAAATGTTAATCCATCTGTACTGATGAAATTTGGAATTCAGAATTTAGAGTTTTTCTAATTTCTAATTTCTAACTTTTAATGTATGGATAAAAATGTACTGCATGAACAAAGAATTAATTATTCGATCAAGTTCTGAAGCTGTAGATTTTGCCTTATTAAAAGATGGAAAACTAATTGAATTACACAAAGAAGAAGAAAAAGGAAACGATTTTCAAGTAGGTGATATTTTTATTGCTAAAATTAGAAAACCGGTTGCAGGATTAAATGCTGCATTTGTAAACGTAGGTTATGAGAAAGATGCTTTTTTGCATTATCATGATTTAGGACCTAATTTACCTTCTTTGATGAAGTTCATAAAACTTGTAAGCGCAGGTAAACTAAAAGATTATTCACTCAAAAACCACCCATTTGAAACTGAAATTAATAAAGATGGTGTTATCACTGATGTATTAAGTGCTAACCAATCTGTATTAGTTCAAGTTGTAAAAGAACCAATATCTACAAAAGGACCCAGAATTAGTTCTGAAATTTCCTTAGCGGGTAGATATGTAGTTCTAGTTCCGTTTTCTGAAAGAGTGTCTATTTCTCAAAAAATAGAATCTAAAGAAGAAAAAGAGCGTTTAAAACGACTTGTAAAATCTATTAAACCAAAAGGGTTTGGGGTTATTGTGAGAACAGTAGCCGAAGGCAAAAAAGTAGCTGAATTAGACAAAGATTTACAAACATTAGTAGACAAATGGTCTGTAATGTGCAAAAAATTACAAACAGCTCATCATCCATCAAAAGTATTAGGAGAGGTAAATAAAGCATCTTCAATATTAAGAGATGTTTTTAATGATACCTTTACGAGTATTCAAATTGATGATGAAGATTTGTATTTGCAAACCAAGGACTATTTGCAAGAAATAGCTCCGGATAAAGTGTCTATCGTAAAACACTACCAATCAAAAGATTTACCTCTTTTTGAAAAATACAATATTGAAAGACAAATTAAAACTTCTTTTGGTAAAACTGTTTCGATGAGTAAAGGTGCATATTTGATTATCGAACATACTGAAGCTCTACACGTTGTAGATGTTAACAGTGGTAATCGTTCAAACAAAGCACAGTCTCAAGAAGGAACAGCACTGGAAGTTAACTTAATTGCTGCTGCAGAAATTGCGCGTCAATTGCGTCTTAGAGATATGGGCGGTATTATTGTTGTTGATTTTATTGACATGCAAAATGCCGAAAATAGAAAAGAGTTATATGATTTCTTAAGAGAAGAAATGAGTGACGATAAGGCCAAGCATAAAATCTTGCCTCCTAGTAAATTTGGATTAATTCAAATTACTAGACAAAGAGTTAGACCTGAAGTAAATATTAAAACTAGAGAAGAAGACCCTAATGAAAATGGGGAAATTGAAGCTCCAATTTTAATTATTGACAAAATTGCGTTTGACCTAGAAAAAATTATTAAAGCCCATAAAAAAGTTGTGTTAAACACACATCCATTTGTGGCAGCTTACCTTGAGAAAGGTTTTCCATCGATACGTTCAAAATGGTTTTTTGAACATAAAAAATGGGTGAAAATTATACCTCGTGATGCTTACACGTATCTTGAATATCACTTTTTTAATGAAAAAGGTGAACAAATCAAGTAAAAAAATAAAACCGCTATTCTTAATTGATTAGCGGTTTTTTTATTTCTATTTTTTTACGAATTTACTCCAATTCATATTCTAATCTTACTGTTATCCTTGCCGATTTATTTTTGCTGTAAATATCAAAGTTTCCACCATAACTGTCTTCTTCGGTTGAGCCTTGCCCAGTAATTTGAAAAACACCCATATTAGCACTTTTTAATTTACCTAAACTTCCGTTTGCCGATTTTACAATTTTTTCTGCTCGTTCTCTCGCATCTTTCGATCCTTTTTCAATCAAACTGTGCTTTAAATCTGGTAAATCAGAATACGTATATTGCACAGGATTTGAAGTAAGTTCAATTCCTGAATTAATTAACTCTGCTGTTTTACTAGACACTTGCTCTATCTTCTTCATTAACTCAGGATTTTTCTTAGCCTTAAAAGTAATTCTTTGGGTAGCTTCATAACCGTCAAAAATAGTTTCGTACTGATTTTGATAGGGATTATCTGGATTCTCTTTTCTAATCTCTCTATACTTTTTATTAAAATTTACGGCTCCAAATGCAAATTCGGTCAACTTAAATCCTTTACTAATGAAAAAGTCAGAAACAATTTTTTGATCGGAAATAATCTTATTATATGCTTCTTTAATTTCATTACTTTTTGTTGAAAAACTTCCTGTCCATAATATTTCATCAGAAACAAAGTCTTTGGTGCCAAGTCCTACAACAGAAATGGAATCTAAGTTTTCATTTCTATTTTTAAAAGCACCTCCTAAAACATAAGATGTAACAATAATTGCTAAACCAATGATAATAGCAGAAATTGATTTTGAATCCATTTTATCCAATAAATTTTTTAACATAGTAAAGAAGATTAAAAATTAGTAATTAAAATAATATACACAAAAATGAGACCAAATATTTAAGTTAATTTACTTCCTTTTTGATTGAAAAAAATTACGCATTAAATCGGCACATTCATTTTCTAAAATACCAGAAATAATTTGAGTTTTTGGATGCAGTTGAGTTCCCATTTTAACAAAACCTCTATTATCATCTGAAGCACCATACACAATTTTAGAAATCTGGCTCCAGTATAATGCTCCTGCACACATTTGACAAGGTTCTAAGGTTACATATAAAGTACAGTCTTTTAAATATTTTCCACCTAAAAAATTTGCCGCACTTGTTATCGCTTGCATTTCCGCATGAGCTGTAACATCGTTTAATAATTCAGTTAAATTATGACTACGGGCAATTATTCTATTATCAATAACAATAATTGCTCCAACAGGAATTTCGCCATTTTCAAAAGCAGTTTCTGCTTCCACTAAAGCCTTTTTCATGAAATATTCGTCAGTAAAAATATTCTCCATAAGTACAAAAATACAACTTCCAATTAGTACTTTTGTTACATGAAAGAAAATTTACTTTCTCAAATACAAAACCCTAGTGATTTAAAGAAACTTTCTAAAAATCAATTACCTCAACTTGCCCAAGAGTTAAGAGAATTTATTATTGAAGTTGTTTCTCAAAAAGGAGGACATTTAGGAGCTAGCTTAGGAGTTGTTGAATTAACTATTGCTTTGCATTATATATTTAATACACCCGAAGATCAATTAATTTGGGATGTTGGTCATCAAGCTTATGGACATAAAATATTAACTGGAAGAAAATCTATTTTTCATACGAATAGAGAATTAAATGGAATTTCTGGTTTCCCAAAGCGAAGTGAAAGTATTTATGATGCTTTTGGAGTAGGGCATTCTTCAACTTCAATTTCAGCAGCTTTAGGAATGGCAATTGCCTCTCAATTAAAAGGAGAGTCTGAAAAACAACATATTGCTGTTATTGGCGATGCATCAATAGCAAGTGGAATGGCATTTGAAGGACTAAATCATGCTGGAGTTACCGATGCTAATTTATTGGTAATATTAAATGATAATGCAATTGGAATTGACCCAAGTGTGGGTGCTTTAAAAGATTATTTAACCGCTGTTAAAGAAGGGAAGAATCCGAGACAAAATAACATCATTAAGTCCTTAAATTTTGATTATTCTGGACCAATTGACGGTCACGATTTTAATGCTTTACTATCAGAATTAACTCGATTAAAATCAGTTAAAGGTCCAAAATTCTTACATGTTATTACAACCAAAGGTAAAGGACTTCAATTAGCTGAAGAAGATCAGGTGAAATATCATGCTCCCGGAAAATTTGAAGCAAAAACCGGAAAAATCCATCCAAAAAATGAAGAAAATTTACCTCCAAAATTTCAAGATGTTTTTGGACTAACCTTAGTAGAATTAGCAAACGAAAACGAAAAAATTATTGGAATTACACCTGCAATGCCAACAGGAAGTTCTATGAAATATATGATGAAATCTTTTCCGAAAAGAGCTTTTGATGTAGGAATTGCTGAGCAACATGCTGTTACATTATCAGCAGGAATGGCAACACAAGGAATGGTTGTTTTTTGTAACATTTATTCTACTTTTTTGCAAAGAGCTTATGATCAAATTATTCATGATGTTGCACTACAAAATTTGCCTGTTATTTTTTGTTTAGATAGAGCTGGTCTTGTAGGTGAAGACGGAGCGACCCATCATGGTGTTTTTGATATTTCGTATTTAAATTGTATTCCAAATATGATTATTTGTGCTCCAAAAGATGAAGTAGAGTTACGCAATATTATGTATACAGCTTCTTTAGGCTTAAACCAGCCAATTGCAATTCGCTACCCTAGAGGTCGGGGAGAAATTGTAAATTGGCAACAACGTTTTCAAAAATTAGACTTAAACGAAGTGAAATGTTTAGTTAAAGGTAAAGCTATTGCCATTTTGTCTACAGGAACAATTGCTTCAAATGTTAAAAATGCAATTACTAAACTTGAGCCAAATCAAGTTATTTCGCATTATCATTTTCCAGTTATAAAACCAATAAATGAAATGGAATTACATGCTATTTTTAAAAAATACGACAAAATTATTACCATTGAAGATGGGGCTTTACAAGGTGGTTTTGGAAGTATTATTAATTCATTTGTTACAAAAAAGGAATACAAGAACAAAGTTGTTAATTTAGGAATCCCTGACAATTTTATTGAACATGGAAGCGTTCTTGAGTTACAAAATATTTGCAAATTAGACCCTAACTATATTTATAAAACTATAATTACTATTTAAAATCATGAAGAAAATTGTTTTATTCGCTCTACTTTTTTGTTTAGTAGAAAATAATTATGCGCAAACTGTAAGAACTACGTTGCCAGACACAACTAGTAATTGGATAAAAAAAAATAAAGTAGGTTTAGATATTACACAAATTACATTTCTTAATTGGAATGCTGGAGGAAATACTTCTATTTCAGGATTGGCTAAAGGGAATTTTGAAAGAAAATATTTGAAGGATAATATGATGTGGAATAATGAGTTAGTCATTCGTTATGGAATTAACAAGCAAGAAGGTCAGGATGCAAGAAAAACAGATGATCAATTTTTATTAAATTCTACTTTTGGGTATAGAACAGATACTATTTCCAATTGGTTTCATGTTGCAAAGTTTACTTTTAATACTCAATTTGCTAATGGATATGCTTATCCCAATACAGAACTGGCAATTTCAAAGCCTTTTGCGCCAGCATATATTTTTTTAGGAATTGGAGCGAATTATACTAGAGAAGACTTAAATTTAGATGTTTACATGTCTCCATTAACTTTAAAAACCACTTTAGTTTTTGACGAGAGATTAGCTAATCAAGGAGCGTATGGAGTTACAAAAGCAGAGTATGATGATTTTGGAAATTTAATTCGAAAAGGAAAAAATATTCGAACAGAAGTGGGAGCTTTAATTTCTGGAAAATGGAAAAAAACCATCTTCGAAAATATAGAAATGGAAAACAGACTTACTTTATATTCTGACTACTTAAATAACTTCGGAAACATTGATGTTGATTGGCAATTACAGCTAGAAATGACCGTTAATAAATATGTAAAAGCAAATATAACGACTCATTTGATTTATGATGACGATATTAAAACTAAAGAAGATGTTGCGGGAGTTCAAGTTATAAAAGGTCCTAAAATTCAATTGAAACAAATTTTAGGAATTGGTCTTTCATATAGTTTTTAATAGATAAAAAAACCCTTAAGAAAAACTTAAGGGCTTTTTTATTTACTATATAATTTTTTAGAAAATTACCTTTTTAGTAATCACTTCTCCTGTTGTGAGCGTTACCTTTATAAATAAAGCTTGTTTATTTGCATTTATAGAACTGATAGATAATTCTTTTTCTCCTACATTTTCAGCAGTAAATATATTTCTACCTAATACATCAAACACTCTTACTGTTGCAATATTTTCTTTTAATGAATTCACTTCAATTTGATTGTTTTGAGTATACACTAAAACATCATTATCGTTTGTAAAGTC
>PKEA01000045.1 GCA_002862805.1 Flavobacteriaceae bacterium
AAATAAGTCTCTCAAAGAAAGAATGTGAATTGTTGGCCATTTTTATTTCAAAACCTAACCAAATTATTAAAAGAGACGAGTTGTCTAAAAAAGTTTGGGAAGATAACGGTGTATTTGTAGGAAGAAGCCTCGATACGTATATTTCAAAACTTAGATTGAAATTAAAATATGATGAATCTGTTAAAATTATAAATATTCATGGAGTTGGGTATAAATTAGAGATTAGTAATTAAGTTTTTTTGGTTCAATATTTGATGCATTCTAATTAAATACATGTTTCAATGAAAAAACTAAAAAATACCTTTAGGATTTTCCTAAAATCAGTTTTAGGAATTATTGCTTTTTTACTGCTTTATGCGTTAGTAATAGTCATAATGTCGGCAATAACAGTAAATGACAATGTTGTTGAAAACAATAAAAACATTCCAATTTACATACTTTCAAATGGGGTACATACAGACATTGTGGTTCCGTTAAAAAACGAAATAAAAGATTGGTCTCAAGATATTTCATATCTAAACACTAAGGCAAAAGATTCTACACGACAAAATTTAGCCTTTGGATGGGGCGATAGAGGTTTTTATTTAGATACACCCACTTGGGCAGATTTAAAAGTTTCAACAGCATTAAATGCTATTACGGGTTTAAGTTCATCGGCAATGCACATAACATTTTATGATCATTTGAAAGAAGATGAGTTTTGTAAACAAATAATGATTTCCAAAATGCAATATGAAAGCCTAATTGCTTATTTTGAAAGCAGTTTTCAGTTGAATGAATTAGGTAAAATTCAGCAGATTGGTACACATTCTTATGGCAAACACGATATTTTTTATGAAGCTAAAGGAAGTTATAATTTGTTTTATACCTGTAACACTTGGGCAAATCAAGCTTTAAAATCAGCAAAACAAAAATCAGCACTTTGGACCGTTTTTGATAAAGGAATTTTTTGGCATTATGAATAAATAGATAAAATTGCTGAAAACGGTTGTTGTAACACGTTTTTTAAAATGGTAAATCATCATAATTTTGTTCTTTAACCTTTTCAAATGATTTTAAACTTAAACCTTCAAGGCCATATGCCCATGCTATTTCATTAAAGGGATTTATAAATTTTGTTTGTTTAAGGTTTTCGTTTTCAGTTATTTTTTCTTGTAAATATTCAATTTTTTCTTTAGGTAAATCTTTAACTTTCTTAAGCGCATTTAGTCTTTCAATTCCTTGAATTGCTGTATTTGAAAGTAGTATTAATTCTACTAAAGTATTTAAATATTTTGATTTAGTTTTTTCGTTTCTTGAGATAATTTCAAAAATACCTTCAGCTACTTGTCCTATATTTTTTCCAATCGCTTGAAATCCTTGATATTTTCCAATAAAACCATAAGGGTCAATTCCTTTTCGAACAGGTATAATTAATACATTTCTACCAACAGCAACTCCAACTTCTTGGTCAGTCCAGTTACTTTCTTTAAATCCCTCCATTAATACTGCACAAAATGCATCCATTGAAAATAGTCCTTTTTCGATTTCGTCTTGCCATTCTTTTGTTGGTTCAATATCTTCGTGAGCAACGAATGATGAAATTCCATATTTCTCAAGTTCTGCTTTTAAAATTCCTATAGTTTTTTTAAAACTTGCTAAATGACTAATAAATAGTTTAAAATGTCCAGGCTTCCAAAATGTTGCTT
The DNA here is from genome assembly GCA_002862805.1 of Flavobacteriaceae bacterium. GTDB lineage: Bacteria > Bacteroidota > Bacteroidia > Flavobacteriales > Flavobacteriaceae > Flavobacterium. Next base: position 1,689 of record PKEA01000045.1, read on the forward strand.
CACTTTCTTTTATTACATTAGAATTTAATAGTTCAGAATTATGTTCAATTCCTAATTCGGCTGCAATTTCTAATACAATTTCATCTTGTACTTTTGGTAAAATTTCTTTTACATAAACGTATTTACTATAATAACTTGGTTGGTGGTCAGTTGGTATTCCATAACTTTCAAAATAGCTATCAATTTCATTAAACTTCATTCTTTCTTGAAGTTTTCTTCCAATTTTATCGATTAATTCTATTTTTTGAAGTTTTTTCATAAAATGTGTTACAGCTATTGAACATAATCATCCAAACAAACGCTTATAATCATTTGTAAGTATTTACAACAAATATAACTAAAAAATAAAGAGTCTTTTCTCTTTCTTCTTTTTTCTTTCACCTTAACTTCAAACTCTTAAAAACTTGTCAATAACTTCTTTATAACAGGCTTTCATTTTTTATGTAATTCCTTTATATTAGCACAAAATCCGAAAATTACAAATGGCAGACGAAATTAAATACGACGAAGACAATATACGCTCGCTCGATTGGAAAGAGCACATCCGTATGCGTCCCGGAATGTACATTGGAAAACTAGGAGATGGTTCCTCACCAGATGATGGAATTTACATTCTTCTAAAAGAAGTAATGGACAACTGTATTGATGAATTTGTCATGGGTGCAGGGAAAACAATTGAGGTTACCATAAAAGAAAAAATGGTTACCGTTCGCGATTATGGTCGTGGAATTCCCTTAGGAAAAGTGGTAGATGTTGTTTCTAAAATGAATACTGGTGGTAAGTACGATTCTAAAGCCTTCAAAAAATCGGTGGGTTTAAATGGTGTTGGTACTAAAGCCGTAAATGCACTTTCTAATTATTTTCGTGTAGAATCGGTTCGTGATAACCAACAAAAAGCAGCCGAATTTTCAGCAGGTAATTTAACCTTAGATGAAGAAGTTACAGAAACTACAAAACGTAAAGGAACAAAGGTTTCTTTCATTGCCGATGAATTAATTTTTAAAAATTATAAGTATCGTAATGAGTACATCATTAAAATGCTTAAAAATTACTGTTACTTAAATCGTGGTTTAACGATTGTTTATAACGGTGAGAAATATGTTTCAGAAAACGGATTAAAAGATTTACTAGACGAAAACATTTCGGAAGAAGATATGGTTTACCCAATTATTCATCTTGAAGGGGATGATATTGAAGTAGCCATTACGCATAGTAAAACGCAATACTCAGAAGAATACCATTCTTTTGTAAACGGACAAAACACTACTCAAGGTGGAACGCATTTAAGTGCTTTTCGTGAAGCAATTGTAAAAGCAATTAAAGAATTTTACAATAAGAATTTTGAAGCTTCAGATATTCGTAAATCGATAGTTTCTGCCGTTTCGGTTAAGGTTGAAGAACCTGTTTTTGAATCGCAAACCAAAACCAAATTAGGTTCTACCGATATTGGTCCAGATGGTCCAACGGTTCGAACTTTCGTAAATGACTTTATCAAAGTAAAACTCGACAATTTCTTGCATAAAAATCCTGAAGTTGCCGAAGCTTTACAACGTAAAATTTTACAAGCAGAGCGCGAACGTAAAGAATTATCTGGAATTCGTAAGTTGGCTAAAGATAGAGCGAAGAAAGCTAATTTACATAACAAAAAATTACGCGATTGCCGTGTACATTTAACAGATGCCAAAAATCCAAGAAGTTTAGAAAGCACACTTTTTATTACCGAGGGAGATTCAGCTTCGGGTTCAATTACTAAAAGTCGTGATGTAAATACACAAGCGGTTTTTAGTTTACGTGGTAAGCCTTTAAATTCGTACGGAATGTCTAAAAAAATTGTGTACGAAAACGAAGAATTTAACTTATTGCAAGCGGCGCTTAACATTGAAGAAGACATGGGCGATTTGCGTTACAATAATATCGTTATCGCAACCGATGCCGATGTCGATGGAATGCACATTCGTTTGTTATTGATTACGTTTTTCTTGCAATTTTTTCCAGAGTTAATCAAAGACGGACATTTGTATATTTTACAAACGCCATTGTTCCGTGTACGAAATAAAAAGGAAACCATTTATTGTTATAGTGATGAAGAGCGAGTAAACGCTATTGAAAAACTAAAACCAAAACCAGAAATTACTCGATTTAAAGGACTTGGAGAAATTTCACCCGATGAATTTAAGTTTTTCATTGGCGAAGATATTCGATTAGATCCTGTAATGTTAGATAAAGGAACAACTATTGAAAAGTTATTGGAATTCTATATGGGTAAAAACACACCCGACAGACAAGAGTTCATCATCAATAATTTGAAAGTGGAATTAGATGTAATTGATAAAGAGTAGTTCACAGCTTACAGTTTTAAGTGTACAGTTTTCTGTCAATTTGTAACTGTTAACCGTAAACCAAAAAAATAAATGAACGAAGACGAAGAAAACATAAACCCTGAAGAGCAAGACGATAATTCAATTGAATCAAATTCAAATGAAGGTTTTGATGATATAAAAACATCAGGACATCATTTTTACGAGAATAACGAAAACCCAGAAGATACCATTACAAAAGTAACCGGTATGTACAAAGAGTGGTTTTTGGATTATGCTTCTTATGTAATTCTAGAAAGAGCAGTTCCGGCAATTGAAGATGGTTTTAAACCAGTTCAACGTCGTATTATGCATTCCATGAAAGAGTTAGACGATGGACGTTACAACAAAGTAGCAAATATCGTAGGTCACACTATGCAGTATCATCCTCATGGTGATGCGAGTATTGGTGATGCAATGGTGCAAATAGGTCAAAAAGACTTATTGATCGATATGCAAGGAAACTGGGGAAACATCCTTACGGGAGATTCTGCTGCTGCTTCTCGTTATATTGAAGCACGTATTTCTAAGTTAGGTCACGATATTTTATATTCTCCTAAAATTACCGAATGGGGAACTTCATACGATGGTCGTCGTGCAGAACCTATTAATTTACCAGTTAAATTTCCATTGCTTTTAGCACAAGGAGCGGAAGGTATTGCAGTAGGTTTGTCTACCAAAGTATTGCCACACAATTTCAACGAACTTATAGACAGTTCTATAAAAATATTAAAAGGAAAGCCTTTTACTTTATATCCTGATTTTCCAACGGCTGGTATTGCAGATGTTTCGAACTATAACGATGGTTTACGAGGCGGACGTGTGCGTGTTCGTGCTAAAATAAGTCAGTTAGACAAATCGACTTTAGTCATAACTCAAATTCCGTTTTCTACCAATACATCAACTTTGATTGATAGTATTTTGAAAGCAAATGATAAAGGAAAAATTAAAGTCAAAAAAATTGAAGACAATACAGCTGCAGAGGTTGAAATTTTAATTCATTTGCCTTCTGGTGTTTCGCCAGATAAAACAATTGATGCATTATATGCTTTTACGGCTTGTGAAACTTCGGTTGCGCCTTTAGGTTGTGTGATTGAAAACAACAAACCTTTGTTTATTGGGGTTTCTGATATGTTGAAAATTTCGACCAATAGAACGGTTGATTTACTAAAACGCGAATTGGAAATTCAGTTAGACGAATTAGAAAACAAATGGCATTTCTCTACTTTAGAAAAGATTTTCATTAGAGAAGAAATGTACATCGACTTCAAATTATATTCCGACAGAGAAAGTCTTTATGAATATTTATATAAGAAATTTGAACCGTTTAGAAAGTCATTAGTTCGTGATATTCATGATGATGATTTACAAAAACTGACGCAAATACCAATGATTCGTATTACGCGTTTCGATTCTGATAAAGCAGACGACGCTATTGCGAAGTTGGAAGCTGAAATGGAACGAATTAAACACGATTTAGCACATATTATTGATTTCGCTATTGCCTTTTTTACCACTTTAAAAGAAAAGTACGGAAAAGGTAGAGAGCGCCAAACCGAATTGAGAAGTTTTGATACGATTGAAGCTACAAAAGTAGCGTTGCGTAATACAAAACTGTATATGAATAGGGAAGAAGGTTTCATAGGTACCGGATTGAAAAAAGATGAATACGTTGCCGATTGTTCCGATATTGATGACGTAATTGTTTTCCTTCGTGATGGGCGAATGGTTATTACTAAAGTTGACGATAAGAAATTCATTGGTAAAGACATTATTCACGTTGCAATTTTCGATAAAAACGATAAACGTACCATTTATAATGTTATTTATCGCGATGGAAAATCGGGTGCTTCGTTTGTAAAACGTTTCAATGTTTCGAGTATTACGCGTGATAAAGAATATCATTTAACACAAGAGAAACCTGGTTCACAAATTTTATATTTCTCTTCTAATCCAAATGGAGAAGCTGAGGTAGTTACCATTTTATTACGACAAGTAGGAAGCGTGAAGAAGTTGAAATGGGATATGGATTTTTCTGAAATTTTAATTAAAGGTAGAAGTTCAAAAGGAAATACAGTTTCTAAATATCCAATTAAGAAAATTGATTTAAAAGAAAAAGGAATTTCAACATTGAGACCACGAAAAATTTGGTTTGATGATACCGTTCAACGTTTGAATACTGACGGTAGAGGTGAATTGTTGGGCGAGTTTAAACCAAATGATAGATTGTTGATTATAAATCAATCTGGGAAGTTGAAAACTATAATTCCTGAGCTTACAACGCATTTCGATGAAGATATGATTGTTTTGGAAAAATGGAAACCTAGTAAGCCAATTTCTGCTATTTATTTTGACGGAGAAAAAGAACGTTATTACGTGAAGCGTTTCTTGGTTGAAAATGAAAACAAAGAAGAAATTTTTATATCAGAACATGAAAAATCGCAATTAGAAATTGTTTCTACAGATTGGTTACCAATGGCTGAGGTTGTTTTTGCTAAAGTAAAAGGAGAGCAAAAAGAAACTATTCAAGTAAATTTGGAAGATTTTATAGCTGTAAAAGGAATAAAAGCATTGGGTAACCAATTAACTACTGATAAAGTAAAACAAATAAATTTATTAGAGCCTTTACCGTTTGAAGAACCAAAAGAGCCAGAACCAGAAAAAATGGAAGTTACGGATGAAGAATCAGTCTCAGATGATATAAAAACGGACTTAGAAGATGATGGTCAAATAGGTTTGAGTTTTGAGTAATAAAAAATCCCAATCATTAGATTGGGATTTTTTTATGTATTATATTTTATTTATTTTTTTCTTCTCATTTTCATGTTTAAAAATTCTACAGCAAGTGAAAATGCAATAGCAAAGTACAAATAGCCTTTTGGAACAGCTCCTACATGTTGCCCGGCAAGTTGAGAATTAGATAAGTGCATACTTTCAGTAATTAACATAAATCCAATTAAGATTAAGAAAGCCAATCCTAAAATTTGAATAGAAGGGTTTGCATTTACGAATTTTCCAACTGGAACTGCAAATAACATCATAATTCCTACAGAGATTACAACAGCTGTAATCATAATAATTAATGCGCCTTCAATACCATTTGTCATACCAACAGCAGTTAATATACTATCTACAGAAAATATTATGTCAATCATTAGTATTTGAAATAATACATTTCCAAAAGAAGCTGAAGTGCTTCTTGTTTCCATTTCTTTTTCTTCCTCATCAGGATGATCTACTTTTTCATGAATTTCTTTAGTGCTCTTATAAATTAAGAATAATCCACCTACTAAAAGGATTATAGCTTGTCCGGTAAAGTCAGCACTAAAAAATCCCCAATCAACAGAGAAAAAAGGTTCTTTCATGGCAATTAATAAAGTAACACCAAATAATAATGCAATACGCATAAACATGGCTAAGAATAAACCTATTTGTGTTGCTTTTTTTCTTTTTTCTTCAGGTAATTTACCCGTTACAATTGAAATAAATATGATATTATCAATACCTAAAACAATTTCTAAAAAAGTTAATGTTAAAAGTGCAATCCAAGCATTTGGGTCTAAGAAAATTTCCATTTTTTAAATTAGGTTATTTGTTTGATTTTTTTATTTTACAATTATCAATTATCAATTATCAATTATCAATTATCAATATATCAATATATCAAAGTTTTGTTACAGTTCCTTTTTGTTTATTAGTATCTCCTACATAATTATACTCAAAAACATAAGTGTTTTCTTTTGTTGTTAAGATTTTCATTGAAACTGCTTTACGTTCGGCCATATTTTTTGGGTTGCTATTTTTCATAACATACTCACAATCATTAATCCATCTAATTTCAAATGTGTCAATTGTTCCGTCATATGTTTCAATTTGAATAGAATCATTACGCTCAAAAGTAGAAGTATGTTTAACCGCATCAATTGTAATCTCCGATTCAAACTTTCCATTTTTAAAATCATTGCAATTTCGTTCTTGTTTATAGCAAGAAATCATTAGGAAAAAGACAATAGGTAATAGGTAAAGGGTAAAAGGTTTTTTATTAAATTTCATTTTGCATTTTTTTCAATTGAAATTGAGCTTTTTATTGTAATTTCTTTAATTCATCATCTGTAAAATGCTTGTTTGTTTTTTCTTTTGAAAATTTATCAGCATTGTATTCATTAGATTTGTTTTTTGGAATGGATAAGCTTGTCCATTCTGTTTTCTTAATCATTTTAGCGTAAAAAACAATTTGACCAATATGATAAGGATAATGTGCAAGTTGCCTGTTTATAGCATCTAAAGCAGTTTGGCCTTCATTCCGAATATAAATTATTTGCGAAAGTTGTTCAGGTTTTAATTCGTTAATAGCATTAAAAAAGCAATTCCAACCTTTATTCCAATTATTCAGAAGCACTTCCTTTGTAAGTAATGGGTTTTCAAATTCTGCATCGCGTGTTCTCCATTCTTTTTCGCCATCTGAGGTAAGAAAGTCTGTCCAACGTGATAACATATTACCTACCATATGGTTCATGATAGTTGCAATAGAATTTGTGTCTTTGTTTACTGAAATAAATAATTGTTCATCTTCAAGTTGATCAATGGCTTTTTCGGCAACTGTTTTGTAGTACAACATTTGCTTTTTTACACTCGTTAAATAGATGTTACTTGTCTCCATCAAACAAACTTTTCATGATTAAATTAATTCCTTTGAAAATGAAAAAAATAGCAGTTGCGCAAAGAATAATTCCTAGTCCTAAAATAAATGGATACAAAGGATTTTCTTTATTTTTAAATGAACTATTTATTATTACGGGGCCAATAAACAATAGCGGTAAGGCTCCAGATAGAAATTGAGCTCCTCTAAGTAGTGTTTTTTTATTCGTTGACATTAAAATGTAATGTTTAACCCAATACCATTTTGATTAGTAATGAAGTTCATGTTAAAATTATATCCTAAAGTTTTTTCTTTTGGTTCTAATCCTGCATTGTACATTTCAATACTTTCTTTTCTCATTTTATTTTTACCAGACATAATTGGAATTGAAACTGCAACAAGCCCAATACCTGTGTAAGTTAAAACCGAAGGGTAAGTCTCGTCAGAAACTGCACCTTTAACAGCATCGGCAACACATAAAGCAATACCACTGCCTATTAAAACGCCACCCCAAGTTTCTTTTCTTTTGGCTTTGTTAAATAAATTTAGCGCAGCTGGATTTGCAGCTAAAACAGTTTTTATTTCATGTTTGTAAACGTGAATTCCGTCTACATAGTATTTTTTGTTTTCTGTAGTTATCTCTTGAGAAAAAAGTAAACTTGTAAATAATAATCCAAAAGTTAAAATTAATGTTTTCATAGGTTATAGATTTATTGTTTATAATTTAATATTGCATTTCTAACGCTTCCGTATTTTTTTAATAATATTCCTCCCATTTCATAGGTAACCGGAATTTCTTCCATAATCATTTTAATTCCTCGGTCAACCAATTTGTCGTTGCTTAATTGCATATCGACCATTTTGTTACCTTTTACTTTACCTAATTGAATCATGGTTGCTGTTGAAAGCATATTAAGTACAAGTTTTTGAGCTGTTCCCGCTTTCATTCGGCTACTACCAGTTACAAATTCTGGACCTACCACAACTTCAATAGGAAATTGAGCTACTTTAGCTAACGGACTTCCTTCATTACAAGTAATACAACCCGTAATAATATTATTTTCGTTGCATTTTTTTAATCCACCAATAACATAAGGAGTTGTTCCTGAAGCTGCAATACCTACAACAACATCTTTATTGGTGATCAAACACGATTCTAAATCAATCCAAGCTTGCTCAGTATTGTCTTCTGCATTTTCAACCGCTCTTCGAATAGCTTCGTCACCGCCAGCAATTAAACCAATTACAGTATCAAATGAAACCCCAAACGTAGGCGGACATTCTGAAGCATCTACAACACCAAGTCTTCCCGATGTTCCAGCGCCTATATAAAATAGTCTACCTCCTTGTTTCATTTTAGTTACAATTTGAGTAACCAATTTTTCAATTTGCGGTAAAGCTTTTTCAACTGCAAAAGGAACCGTTTTATCTTCCTTATTAATGTTTTGTAACAACTCATTGACCGACATTTTTTCTAAATGTTGGTAATTGGAAGCTTGTTCGGTTGTCTTGGTAAAATCCATTTTAATATTGAGTAACAAAGTAGCTAAGTTACAAAGTTTTATTTTATATTATTTAGATAATTTTTGTTTAAGTTTTTTTACAAAAATTCTCAGAGTTTTTTTACTTGTGTTCATTTCTTCAGCAATAGCAAAACCCCAAGCTACAGTTTTACCTGTATTTAAATTAACAATAGAATACCTAAAATTTTTATAATTTGTGCCTATGATGTCATTTACGTTGTTATAATTTAAAATAATTGCAAAAACCGAATCTATATTTTTGATGTTAAATGCTCTTTCTATGTCTTTATTAAGTAAAGTGTTTCCGTTAGTTTTCTTGTTTTTCATTGCTTTTGAAGCATTCTCAAAAGGGACAATATGAAAACCTTCATCTTCAAATATTTGTTTTAAATCTCTGATTGTTCCAAATTTATCTTCATCATTTGCAATGCAAAAAGTTGTTTCTTTATTTAAAGAAATACTATGATCCAATGTTTTGTATGTAATTTTACTACACGAACTAAACATTAAAGTTATTAGTATAAGTTTAATTAATTTCATAGAATTTTATATAAAATAAGCCATTACAATTCCTAAAACTATAACAGTAAGTTTGGCTAAATTGAATTTATGACCTTCACTACTTTCAAAAATTATAGTTGATGAAATGTGGAATAAAATACCAATTACGATTCCTGAAATTTGTGCATAATATTCTTTTAAAAAGGGTAAACTTTCAGATAAAATAGTTCCTAAAGGTGTCATGAATGCAAAAACAATCATAAAAAAGAAAATGGCTTTTTTGTTTAGCATTGCATTACTAAAGAACGTAGTTAATATAATTGCAATAGGGAAGTGGTGTATTGCAATTCCATAAGCTAAATGGTTGTGATTGCTGATTGGCATTCCTTCTAAAAGTGCATGTAAACACAAGCTGAAAAACAATAACCATGGAATAGTTTCCATTTTATCATGGCCGTGAACGTGTCCGTGTTCAGCTCCTTTTGAGAAATATTCCAATATGATTTGGAACACAATTCCTATCATTATATAAATGCCTATTGCACTTGAATGATGATGATGGTGCTCAGCCTCATGGTGTAAGTCTGCTTCATAAACTTCAGGTAATAAATGCATTACTGTAAGAGACAATAAAAAAGCACCACTAAAGGCTAATAGTAATTTTAAATTCTTTTTGCTTTTTGGACGAAAGAAAATTGCAATAACGTAACCTAAAATTACGGATAATAAAGGAAGTATATATATAGAATTGATCATTATTTGAATATCATTATTAAACGTTCTGATTGATTTTTGTAGAATGTTCTTAATTTATAATCGCCAAAAACATCTAAAAGAAAAATACCTGCTTCTTCCATCATGGCTTCAAAATCAGACAATCGAAGCGCTTGAACTTTTTCGGTAAAGTGAAATTTTTCTCCTTTGTCTTCAAAATCTATTTCTTTAAATATATGATTGTCTTTTACATATCTTTTGATATGGAAATCAATTCCTTCAACTGTTTTAATTTCTGATGGAACCAAATTGTCAATTACAAAATCCACATTCATAAAATCAATCACTGCAAAACCATACTCAGTAAGACTTTCTTTAATTGAAATTAAGGTTTTAAGATTATCTGCATCGTTTTCAAAGTAACCAAAACTGGTAAAAAGATTAAAGATTGCATCGTATTTTTCTTCAAAAGAATCGCGCATATCGTGCACTTTAAAATGTAAAGTATCATTTGCATCTTTTGAAGCTTCTTTGATGCTATTTTCAGACAAATCAGAACCAGTTACATCAAAACCAAGCGAATTTAAATAAATAGAATGTCGACCTTTGCCGCAAGCTAAATCTAAAATTTTAGCCTCTTCTGGCAAGTTTAAATAATGGGTAAGATTATCCATGAATTGTTGCGCTTCCTCATAGTCTCTATCTTTATATAAAATGTGATAATAAGGCGTATCAAACCAAGAAGCAAACCAACTATTTGATTGTTGATTGTTAATTTCAGATTGTTGATTGTTGATTGTTGACATTAAGTTACTCTTCAAATTGATTTAAGTTGCAAATTTAGTGTATTTTTGCACTTTAATTCCAATTTTTAGGCTTTTAGATTTTGGTTTTAAGAACATTTTACACTTTTGCAATTGGTTTTTGCAATTGAAATTGAATTTTGAAGATGGAAAATTTTAAAATGGTTGCCAAAACCTTATTTGGATTTGAAGAATTATTAGCGAAAGAATTAACACAACTTGGTGCTCAAAAAGTAGAACAAGGAGTTCGTGTAGTTACTTTTATGGGAGACAAAGGTTTTATGTACAAGGCAAATTTAGGATTGCGTACTGCTTTAAAAATATTAAAACCCATTAAAACATTTAAAGCTGTTAACGATGTAGCTTTGTATAAAGGAATTCAATCGATTGACTGGTCTGATTATTTTTCGGCACACCAATCGTTTTTAATTGATACTACTTTACATTCAGATCATTTTAACCACAGTCAATACGTTGCTTTAAAATCGAAAGATGCTATTGTTGACCAATTTAGAGATAATCAAGGAAAAAGACCAAGTGTAGATAAAGATTTTCCAGATTTAAGAATTCATGTGCATATTGATAGAGATCAAGTTACAGTTTCATTAGATACATCGGGTGAATCTTTACATAGAAGAGGTTATAAAACAGCTACCAATATTGCTCCTATAAATGAAGTTTTAGCAGCAGGAATGCTTATGCTTTCTGGTTGGGATGGAACATCTCATTTTATTGATCCAATGTGTGGTAGTGGAACTATTTTAGCCGAAGCAGCAATGATTGCTTGTAATATTCCAGCAAATATTAATAGGAAAGAATTTGCATTTGAAAAATGGAACGATTGGGACAGCCAATTGTTTGACAATATTTTAGAATCGTTATTGAAGAAAACACGTGAGTTTCATTATACGATTACAGGTTATGATAAAGCACCAAGTGCTGTTTCTAAGGCAAAGGATAATATAGAAAATGCTAATTTGGCAGAATACATTACTATAAAACAAGCCAACTTTTTTGAAACGGAAAAAGAAACAGACGGACCTTTACATATGGTTTTCAATCCACCTTACGGAGAACGTTTAGATATTGATATGGAGCGTTTTTACAGAGAAATTGGTGATACTTTAAAACAAGGTTATTCTGATACTAATGCTTGGTTTATTACAGCAAATTTAGATGCATTGAAGTTTGTAGGATTGCGTCCTTCAAGAAAAATTAAACTTTTCAACGGTAAGTTAGAAGCTCGTTTAGTTAAATATGAAATGTATGCTGGTAGTAAAAAAGGAAAGTATATGAATAATGATTAAGATTAAAAGATATGAGTAAGACAACTAAAGCCCTTTTATATAACTTTTTAGGATTTACAGGGATTTATGTGCCAACGTATTTATTAGTTATGAATTTCACCAATTTAGTTGGTTTATGGATTGCTGGAACAGCATTTATGATTTCATTACTAATTGCTCCAAAATACCAAGCAGTTAAAACGAATGAAGGCGAAAAACTATTTGTAAAATGGTTGTTTATAAAAGGAGTCAAGGAAGTGAAATAAAATTTTTCTTAAAACATTATGTTTTTTTAACATTTTTTTTGTAACTTTAATAGTATAACTATAAAACAAATAAAATGAAAAAATTTTTAAAAAACTCAACTAAAATTATTGCTTTAGTTATTGCTTCTTTTTTCATCACAAGTTGTGATGGTGAAGACGGTAAAGACGGAGAAGGTTTCTCTGAATTAACAAAGTACGGTTCAATTTCTATGTCTTTAGATGGAACAAGACCTGATGGTTTACCATTTACGAATTCTGAAGTCTTTAAATTTACTTCAGTTGCTTATGTTGATGATTATAACTCAATGTATAGAAGTGGAGATGATTTAGATTTTTATGTAGCTCGTTTTTTAAGTGCGCCAGATGATACTTACCAAGAAACGTATGTGGAGTTTGAATTAAATGTTACAGATGCAGGTTTGCCAACAGAAACTGTAACATTACATGATTTTGATATACAAGAATATGCTGTTATTTCAGATGATTATACTTATTTTTTATTGAATGATTATTTCAGATTATATGATCCTGTAACTTACGGAATAAGTAATGTGTCAGTTACAAATTATAGTTTTAATGATACTACAAATAGATTGAGATTCGATTATTCTTTTGTGGTGAATGGAAGTAATAATGATTCTGATAATGAACTTACTATTGCAGGAACAGTTGATGTTAATGTTTTAGAAGATATTGATTAAGTATCAGTTTAAGTTTTTAAAAAGAGTCTAAATTAAGATTTAGGCTCTTTTTTTTATTTCTTCTTATAAATAGGAATCATGTAACTTAATGTATAGTTGAAACCTGCTCCAAATTTTCCATCATAGGTTCTATTAAAACCTGGAATGTATAAATTATCAAAATTATCAGGTTTTTTGTTTGAAACTAAGTAATTTATTCGAACAGAAAAACCTAAATAAAAATTATTTACAATTTTTGCTTTAACACCACCTACAACTTCTAGCCAACTTGCAGTTAGTCCATTAAAATTTTTGCCAGAAACAATTGTGTTTTCTCCATAATAATTTGTTGAATCATAAATAGTATAACTGTTTAAAGTCTGACTAAAACTACTAATTCCAAATCGCATACCTGCATAAATCATGTTTTCCATGTCTAACCAGTTTTCATAAGCATTATAATCAAAACCAACTTTAAAATATGTTCCTTTTGAAGTAAAGTTAAACCTATCGTCATCAGTTGTTTTATCTTCATTACCTAATTCTCCAGCGATATAGAATTTTTTAGATATTCTGTAATCACCCACAATTTCTAAGCCTTGATAATCTTTATCATAAAACGATTTAGATAATCGATGTAAATCTACACCAACACGCAAACCATATCGTTGTGCAATCTTTGTTGTGTCTTTTGTTTGAGCATTTCCAATTATTGAAAACAATACAATAAAAAGACTAAAAGTATATTTTAATATGTGTTTCATTTTCGTTTTCAATAGAAGGTTGTTCAATAGTTATACTTTGTATCCAATTATCAGCATCAGTTGTTAAAACAACTCCAGTTGTAGCGTCAAGTGTGAAGTTAGTTTTGTAACCGCAAGCTCTTGATACATATATTTCTTGACGTGTATAGTTGAAAATTATTTCATCTATATTATCATTTCCTGTATCAGTATCACTACCATTTTCAATAAATTGAAGTGTTGTTGTGTCGTTTGTAGTTTTTAATGGTGCTGTAGCTATACTAACTCCATTAAAGCCAAAACCATCTGTAAAACCAGGAGCAATAATCCCTAAATTAGTAACGGTTTTTAACTCAGTTGGGTCTGAAGCATCGTAAAATTCAATTACAACTCTTGGAGTAGTTGGAGTGCTGTCTGAACAAATATCATCTTTTTCGCAATTCCAAAATGAAAAAGCAAACAAGGTAATAAGCACAAGGATAACGTGTTTTTTCATATCCAATTTATTTTCTTTTTTCCAAAAGTACAACATTTTCAACATGGTGCGTTTGCGGAAACATATCTACAGGGCGCACACGAGTTACTTTGTATCTTTCGTCCATTAAAGCCAAATCACGCGCTTGTGTAGCACTGTTACAACTTACATAAACTACTTTTTCGGGAGCTATTTTTAAAATTTGGGCAACAACATCTTTATGCATTCCATCTCTTGGAGGATCGGTAATAATAATATCTGGTTGTCCGTGTTGTGCTATAAATTCGTCATTAAATACATTTTTCATATCACCAACAAAGAACTCACAATTGGTAATATTATTGCGAACTGCATTTGCTTTTGCATCTTTAATAGCGTCAGGAACTGCTTCAACTCCAATTACTTTTTTAGCTTGTTTAGAAACGAACTGAGCAATTGTTCCAGTTCCAGTATATAAATCATAAACCAGTTCATTTCCAGTTAATCCAGCAAATTCTCTAGTTATTTTGTATAATTCATATGCTTGGTCAGAATTGGTTTGGTAAAAAGATTTAGCATTTACACTAAAATGCAAACCTTCCATTTCTTCTAAAATATATTCGCGACCTTTGAATAAAACTACTTCTTGGTCGTAAATGGTATCATTAGGTTTGCTATTTACCACATATAATAATGAAGTTATAGCAGGGAATTTTTCACCTAAATGATTTAAGATTAATTCAATATTTTTCTTATCGTTTTCAAAAAACTGAATTAACACCATGATTTCTCCAGTTGAAGCTGTACGAATCATCAATGTTCGCAATAAACCGCTGTGTTCTCTTGGATTAAAAAATGTTAAATTATGTTCATTAGCAAAAGAACGAACTTCATTTCTAATGGCATTTGAAGGATCTTGTTGTAAGTGACATTTTTCAATATCTAAAATTTTATCCCACATTCTTGGAATATGAAAACCAAGCGCATTTTTATTATCAAATTCTTTTCCCGATTGAATTTCTTCATCAGTCATCCAACGTGCGTTAGAAAAACCGAATTCCATTTTATTTCTGTAGAAAAATTGTTCTTTCGAACCTAAAATTTCTTCAAATTCAGGCAATTCAATTTTACCAATTCTTTTTAAGTTGTTTTGAACTTCCTGATTTTTATAAAATAATTGTTGGTTGTAATTCATGTTTTGCCATTTACAACCCCCACAAACACCAAAATGCTCACATACAGGTTCAATTCTATGTTTAGATTTTGAGTGAATTTTTATTGCTTTGCCTTCGTAATACGCTTTGCGTTTCTTTAAAGTTTGAATATCAACTACATCACCAGGTACAACATTTGGTAAAAATATTACCTTTCCGTCTGGTGCTTTTGCTACCGATACGCCTTTCGCTCCTGCGTCTAGGACTTCTACGTTTTCAAAAACGATTTTTTCTGTTCTTCTCTTTCCCATGACGCAAAAATAAGGATTGTTAGTTGTTTTTAATAAATTATTTTACTTTTATGGCAAATTTACACAAACACATGTTTACACACTTGGTTTTACTTCGCGGAATAAATGTTTCTGGACACAATATGATGAAAATGGATGTGCTTAAGAAAGCCCTAGAAAACATCGGATTTTTAAACGTGCAAACATATATTCAATCGGGAAATGTATTTGTTGATACAGATGAAGAAAACGCTCCAAGTGTTGGTTTTAAAATTAAACAAGAAATTTTTAAAACTTTTGGTCATGAAGTTCCAACGGTTGTAATAGGAAAAGCAGATTTAGAAGCTTGTTTTAAAAACAATCAATTTTTAAAGGAACCTGAAGCAGATACGAAGAAATTATATGTGGCTTTTATTTCAAAAGAATTGGCAGATGGTTCTATAAATGATTTAAAAATGAGCATGGTTAAACCTGATGCAGCACAAATAGACGGATCACGAATTTTTATAAAATATGCAGTAGGGGCAGGGAAGACCAAGTTTGACCAAAAATATATTGAAAAAAAACTAAGCGTTACAGCAACCATTCGAAATTGGAACACAGTTACGAAGTTATTGGAAATGTACAACGAAAGAGTATAAAAAAATCCGGAAGTAATTGCTTCCGGATTTTTGTTTTAGTGCATAATTTTTACCGTTTTTTCTTTATTGGAACTGCTTGTTACTTTTACTAAAAGAGTTTGGTTTTGAGTTGTTAGATTTCGTATTTCAAATGTATTTGAATTGATATTCTTTTTATGAAATAACATTCTACCAATAATATCAAATACAATTATTTCTTTAATTGTTTCGTTTTTTGAATGAACTGAAATAATTTCATTTGCAGAATAAACTTGAAGTTGATTCAATTCAAAATCTTCATTTCCTAAAACTACATTTTTATAAACTATTTCAAAGCGATTTGTTGTATTGCCTGAAACAGAATAAAAAGAATACGTATTTTCTTTAATATTGTGAATTGTATTTGTTTGATTATCTTTTAAATATATTTCTTGATTAGAAAATAAACCATCTGCATTTTCAAAAGCAATTGAATAGTTTCCAGAAGATTTGATTTCAATTCCTAAAGGAACAATATCTTCATCTGAAAAAGGCAAACCTCTACCTTGAATTACATATTCATCATCATTAATTATATTAAACAAATACGACTGACTTTTATCTAATACTTCACCATCAATTTGTGTATCAATACCATGACTAGCATTTTCGGTATAACCAATAAGAATTTGATTGTAATTGGTTGTGTCATTATTTAAATTTAACCAAAAACGATGTGTTTCAGGCTCTTCAGTAGTTCTAAAAAATTGCGAACTTGTTGCAGCATTAACTCTTTGGTTATTTTTAAACAAAGCATTTCCAGCAGTTGATTTATTTATGTAAAAACCTTGTCCTGTATTAATTGTTCCATTAGGAATTGAACCTCCAGCTGCGGCTGCTGTTCCGCCTAAAGTGGTGTAAGATGCAAAATTATTTGCAGGATAAGTTCCGCCAGAAGCAGCCACTGTATGTGTCCAAAAGTACAATGCGTTTATTGAAGGGTTTTGCCCTAAAAACGAATTTCCACTTATTGGAGAAGCATAAGGATTACCTAATAAATTATATCCTATTCCAACAGGAATATTCATAGTTCCGTTTGCAGGAACACCATTAAATTGTCCGTTATAAGTTGTTGGAGTAGATGTTGACCAATTATTAGCGACTCTAATTAAATATCCTTTTCCTGATTCAAAATCTAAACTATAATTAACTGATTGATAAGCGGTTGCAGTTGTTGTTCCGGTGTACAAATATTCGTAAAATCTATTCGATAATGTATTAGGTGAAAAAGCTTGTAATTCCTGATTTAAAACTGGAGATGACCAAGCGGTATAATCCAAACGAACCATTGGAGTTGAATTCCTTTTTACAATTATATTTCCAGAATTGGCTACATCGTTTACTTGACGCAAAGCGCCATTATTTTCAATTGTTAATAATGAACCCGAATTAACTGTAATAGCATCATTCAAAATTAAAGTATGATTGGTGTTAATTGTAACTTGAGCATTAGATGTTAATGTTGCAGAACAACCTAATATACTTCCAGTTGAAGAATAATTACCACTGAATATTAAAGCTTTTGTAAGCGCAGGATTTCCGTTATTCCAACTAGAACCGTTCCAAGTGGTTGTAATATCGCCACAATTTAAATTGGCTAAAACAGTAAAACTATATGCGCTTTCATCACAATCATTATTATTAACAGTAATAATTGCTGTTCTAGAACCAATATCTGTTGGGGTAAAAGTAACCGTAAATGTGGTTGAGTTTCCAACTGCGATTATTTTTGGTAAAGTGATGTTTCCAACGGTAAAATTACTCGCATTTGTCCCTGAAACTACAATTGAACTAATGTTTAAATCAGTATTACCTGTTGTGTTTTCAATGGTATATGTTTTGGTGATTGTTGTACTGTTGATTAGATCAAAATCGGTATCATCAATTAATGCGGGTGTTGAATCTCCACTTACAATTGATGTCCCATTTCCAATAATATTAATTTCCGGAGCGGTTGTCACATTAAGTGTAATTGAAGCGCAACTTCCTCCTGAAACACAACCGCCATTTCCTCGAACATAATAGGTAGTCGTACTTGTTGGGTTAATACTAAAAGTAGAACTAGCAGTTGAACCGACTAAAGTTCCGCCACATGATCCAGAATAAATATTCCATTGCGTAGCATCATTTAAATTTCCCGTAATTGAAAGTGTACTCGATTCTCCTGAACAAATTGTTGTTGGACTTAAAGATAATGTTGGAATACTTGGTAAACTGCAAGACGAAGCACATGTCCAATTCGCTACCCAACCCGATTTTGTTGTAGCATTATCGGAAGTAAATTTTATAGTTAAACTTCCACCAGATGAAGTAATATTTGGAGGTGTATTTGTATTGGTGTATGTTCCAAGTAGAGTAGAAGCTGTTGTTGGACCATCATAAATGCGAATAAAGTCGTAATTATTTTCAATATTAAAAGCACTAAACGATAAAGTAACTGATGAAGCACTAGTTGGGGAAATTGTATACGTATAGTTTTCACTATTAGTGTAGCCTCCTAAAATTCCACCAGTATCGGTAAAAGTTCCAGAGCAATTTGTGTCAACAATATTGGTTATAGAACCAGAATTTGTAAACTCATTTGAATTTTCAATTGATTCTACTCCAGCATTACAAACTGATTTTACAGTCCAAATGTATTGCGCACCAGCAGCTAAACCAGAAATAACTTTACTATTAGTAGTTGAAGTATAAATAGTAGGAGTAGACTCTAAAGTTTGTTTAAATGATATTTCATAACTCAATGCGCCTGTAACAGTATTCCAATTTAATTGTACACTATTATGATTCATGTTGCTTTCGTTCAATCCTGTTGGCATTTCGCAAGCTACTGTATTAGAGTTACATGAATAATTAGCAACCCATCCAGATGCTACTGTCGCACAATCTGTTCTAAACTCAAGTAGCATTTTTCCACTATTAGCTGTAATACTTGGAGGTAGTGTTGTACCGTTTAATACAGTTAGTAATGGATCATTGTGAGAATCTCCATCGTAGATGTATAAATAATCATAATTTGTTTCTAAATTTAAGGAAGTGAAATTTAAGGTTACACTTGTTGCACCTGTTGGTTGAATTTTATAAAAAATACGTTCGTCATTTCCATAATTTCCAGTTGAACCTCCAGAATCATAAATAGTTCCGCTACAAGCTGTGTAAGTTATCGAAGTTGCACTTACAGCATCATTAATTAAATCGTAATACCTGTTCCAATCCCAATAAGGTCCTGGATCAACGTGTGTTTGTGATGGGAAATGCTGATGTCCTTTTATTTTAAAACAGCCATCACTTATCGAATTTACACCAACATCACCATTTTTATCATATGTTCTAATAATTGGAATTCCATTTCTAGCTGCAATATCTTTGGTCAAAATAGCTGATTTTTGATACATTACATTTGTATACCAAGTTGGATCGTCAATGTATCCTTCATGTTCAATACCAACTGCGTATGGGTTTGAATTACTTACGTGCCAAGCTTTATCAATTTCACAAACCGATTGCGTTATTTGTCCATCTGAAGCTCTCATATTATAATGAGCAGAAACATTTGCTGATGGATTTTGAAACCATGAAATGGCACCAGCATAAGAACCTTGCATCGTATGAATTGTAACGTGAGTAATTGCGGTTCCACTTCTTGAGCTATAATTAGAAGGATCTGCTGCAGCTGACAAAACCGTATAGGGAAAACTTCCAGAGACATCATTACACGGCGGAGCTAATCTGCTGTAATTTGAATTATATCGTTGTCCATTTATTCCTTCATTGGTAATTAAAACCTTCGTTGAGTTTAAGGTTTTAAAATTTTCAACACCAAAAATTTCTTCAAGGTTGAATTCATATTTAGGTAAATTATAGGCTTCTTGAAATTTTGGTTCTAATAAATTTTTCAATATTGAATAGACTTGAGTATCAAAAGCGAAGTTGTTTGCGGTATTTTGATTATTTGGTATCTCAGACAATTCATCAATAATCTTGATTTGTTTGGTTATAGGTTGATTTTTTAAATTATAAACTTCTAACAATTCACTATACGCTTTTGCAAAAGCAAGAATGTTAATTCTAGGATCGTTTTTTATGTCTTTTGCACTATATTTTGAAATTGATGCTACCTTTTCAAGCGAATTTCTAAAATAATTTTTTCCATTTTCAACTAAACCCATAACTCCAAAATGATAAGGCAATCCGGTACAACTTGGAATTCCATATTCTGGTTCAATATGTTGAATGTGTGTTTTGGTGTAAGCTATAGATTCAAGGATTCCTCTTGGAATAGACGGATAGGTAGTATAAGCTTCTTGAAAAAAAGAGTCAAATTGATTGTTTGGAGTAATTTCCCAAGTTTGAGCATAACATGTAAGAGTACTGAAACAATAAAAAAGTATTAATAGTATTTTTTTTATCATAGTTGGTTCATAATCATTTGAATTTCAAATATAAAAGATTATTTTGATAATTTAATAGTAATATTTAAACAATGATTTACAAATTAAAAATTAATACTTTCTTTTCTTTATAAAAATGCTTTCATTTTGTATTTTTGTGAAAACATGGATGATTTCTCTCCAAAAGAAGGAATTGAGATTACAAAATCAATAAAAATAAAAAAGTATGTCAGTTTTAGAAAAAATGAGTTCAGCTGAAGCAATTAAATTAGAAGACAAGTACGGAGCACACAATTATCACCCACTCCCTGTTGTTTTAAGTAAAGGTGAAGGTGTTTATGTTTGGGATGTAGAAGGTAAGAAATATTACGATTTTTTATCGGCATATTCAGCAGTAAATCAGGGACATTGTCATCCAAAAATTGTAAATGCAATGATGGAGCAAGCAAAAACATTGACTTTAACTTCAAGAGCATTTTATAACGATAAATTAGGTGTTTACGAAGAATATATAACAAAATATTTTGGCTTTGATAAGGTTTTACCTATGAATACAGGTGCCGAAGCGGTTGAAACAGCGTTAAAGATTTGTAGAAAATGGGCTTATGAAAAGAAAGGAATTAATGAAAATGAAGCACAAATAATTGTTTGCGAAAATAATTTCCACGGAAGAACAACAACCATTATTTCGTTTTCAAATGATGAAAATGCACGTAAAAATTTTGGTCCTTATACAGCTGGATTTATTAAAATTGCTTATGATGATTTAGATGCTTTAGAGAAAGCAATTACATCTTCAAAAAATATCGCAGGATTCTTAGTTGAGCCTATTCAAGGTGAAGCAGGAGTTTATGTGCCAAGTGAAGGTTATTTAGCTAAAGCTAAAGCGTTATGTGAAGCTAATAATGTATTGTTTATTGCAGATGAAGTGCAAACTGGAGTTGCTAGAACAGGTCAATTATTAGCTGTAGATCATGAAAACGTGCATCCTGATATTTTAATATTAGGAAAAGCGCTTTCTGGTGGAGCTTACCCAGTTTCTGCAGTTTTAGCTAATGATGAAGTTATGAATGTTATAAAACCGGGTCAACACGGTTCAACATTTGGTGGTAACCCAATTGCTGCTGCTGTTGCAATGGCTGCTTTAGATGTGGTTAAGGATGAAAAATTAGCAGAAAATGCTGAGAAACTAGGGAAATTATTCCGTTCAGAATTAGCTAAATTTATTGAAACAAGTTCTGTTGCTACATTAGTAAGAGGTAAAGGTCTTTTAAATGCGGTTGTAATTAATGATACTGAAGATAGTGATACTGCTTGGAATATTTGTATGGCTTTACGAGATAATGGTTTATTAGCGAAACCAACACATGGTAATATTATTCGTTTTGCTCCACCATTGGTTATGAATGAAGAGCAATTATTAGATTGTGTTTCTATAATTGTTAATACTTTAAAACAATTTGAGAAATAAAATTGCATCAACAAATTTATAATAAAAAAGCTCTGAAATTTCAGAGCTTTTTTTATTTATAATGATTCGTATTTTTTACTGATTAAGTCCCAGTTTAACAATTCAAAAACTTTCTTTAGATATTCTAGTTTTCTGTTTTGATATTGTAAATAATAGGCATGTTCCCATGTATCGATATTAAATAGAGGAGTTCCTTTTATTAAAGCATCTTTCATTAAAGGGTTGTCATTATTTATAGTTGTAACGATTTCTAAATCACCTTTTTTATTAAGAATTAGCCATGTCCATCCAGAACCATTAAGGTTTGATGCTGTTGCAATAAATTTTTGTTTAAAGTCATCAAACGAACCAAAATGTTTGTCAATAGCCATTGTTAAAGTGTCACTTGGTTCTAGGTCAGATTTGGGTGCTAAGTTTTCAAAGAATAAATTATGATTATAGTAACCACCTGCACTTTTTCTTAATTCAGCATTATTTATATCTAAATTAAGTAAAATGTCTTCAATTTTTGTTTTTTTCGACCATTTGTTTTCGGCTACAATTTTGTTTAATTTGTTTGCATGACTTAATAGATGTTTAGAATAATGAGTTTCCATTGTTCTTCCATCTAAGTTTGGCGAAAAATCTTCAAATTTGTATTTTAGTTGAACTAACTCAAAAGGTCCGGTTTCAGTTTTTATGTCATTTGGGTTTCCAAAATTTGAAGTTTTTTCATCGATAACTTCTGGTTCAGGAATTTGTACTTCAACTAGGTTGTTATCATTTTTACAAGAAATAAAAAGTATTGAAAATACAATAACTAAGACATGATTTTTCATATATTTCTTTCTTTCATTAAATTATTAATGATTTCAATATACTGTTCCATTGCTTGTTCAATACTAAGATGTTTTACTTGCATCCACGCATTAAGTTTAAATGCATTTCTTATGTCTTGAGTGTTTTGAAAATGCATACTTTTAGTATTTCCACTAGTTGCTTGTTTATATAAGCCATACAAAACCAACTGTAAATCTTGTGGTACAGAATCTTGTGGTATTAATTGAGCATTACTAAATGCTTCATCAAATAATATTTCTAACTCTTCTCTTGTCATTAATTTTTCTTTGAGATTACAGTTTTTCCTCCTACAGCAACATCATTTAACTTTACATTAATTTCTGTTCCAATAGGGAAATATAAGTCAACTCTTGATCCAAATTTAATAAAACCAGCATCTTTACCTTGTATCGCTCTCATTCCTACTTCGGCATAATTTACAATTCTTCTTGCTAAAGCTCCTGCAATTTGACGATACATTACTTCCCCGTAGACCCTGTTATTTATAACAACAGTAGTTCTTTCGTTTTCTTCACTAGCTTTTGGGTGCCATGCTACTAAATATTTTCCAGGGTGGTATTTGCTATATTTTACAACTCCATTTAAAGCATAACGGGTAACATGTACGTTTATTGGAGACATAAATATAGAAACCATTAATCTTTTATCCTTAAAGTATTCTGGTTCAAAAACTTCTTCAATTACTACAACCTTTCCGTCTACAGGGGCAAGTATGTGGTTATCACTATTGTCAATTTCTCTTTTTGGATTTCTGAAAAATTGTAAAACCATTACTAAAAAGAATATAGCTAAAAGTAAGATTAGACTTTTTAACCATATAATAGTTATAAAAGCATCACTTAAAAAAATTACACCAACAACTAAAAGTAATGTAATGAAAATTATTTTTGAACCTTCTTTATGAAACATAACGTAAAATTAAATAAAACAAATTAATAAATGGAATTACAAATATAATACTATCTAATCGATCTAGTATTCCGCCATGGCCGGGCATGATAGTGCCACTATCTTTAACTCCAGCAACTCTTTTTAGTTTAGACTCAATTAAGTCTCCTAAAGTACTAAATATACTTACTATTATAGCAATTATAATCCAAAAATAAACATACTTAGCTTCTATGAAGTATTTGGCCAATAATATTCCGCCAATTACAGAAAATAGTAGTCCTCCAATAAAACCTTCAATAGTTTTTTTGGGAGAAACAGAAGGGAATAGTTTGTTTTTTCCAAAATTCTTTCCAACTAAATAAGCGAAAGTATCATTTGTCCAAATTAATATAAATATACTAATAAGAATATCTGAATTATAGCCTTTTTGGCCTATTGGAACATAATTCGTTAAGATAAAAGGGAAAATTATATAACCAATTAAAATTAAGTATTGAGTAACAATGTCAAACTCTTTGTCTTTTTTTTGAAATAAAAAATATAAAAGTCTGGCTGAAATTAATACAGTAAAAATAGTGATACAATTGTTAATTAAAACATTGTAAGATTCATTATAAAGTAAATAATATGAAAAACCTGCAATTACTATTCCTGCATAAAAATTTACAGAAGTCATCTTTGCAAATTCATAAACGCCAAAAACTAATAAAATAGAAAAAAGTATAGCTAAACTTTCTTTAGAATATAAAATACAGCTTAATAATAGAATTATATAAACTGCTCCGGAAAGAGCTCTTTTTAATGTTTCATTCATACTCTATAAATCTTCTAACAGAAGTAAGTAAAGGTTTTTATGGCAACTTCCATAATGTAAAAAATCTTCCTCTTTTGCTTCTTCAAAGAATTTTATGGTAGTAATATTAGTAGGGTACTCTCTGTTATATTTTTTGTTCATATGCCTCATTCCATCACCTTTATTAGGAACAAGTTGGCTAGTGGTTGCTAAAACTACCATATTAATAGGAAGTTCATTGGGCTTATTATGTTTTAGTTGATTTGAAGAAAATAATATTGAACCATCATCAGCAATTAAACTTTCACAAGTTGAAAAGAAAAAATTGGCTTCATCAGTGTTTTTAACAATGCCTAGTTTGTTCTCTTCAATCAAATGGTTTAACGCAGGTTCATAACATAAAACATTACATTCAAACCAGTCATTTTCTTCTAAAATATTTAAAAAATTTTCAGAAACTTCTTCTAGGTTTTCGCAATATATAAATTTGCCACCATTTTTTTGAAAATGGTGAGTAAACATTTCGTCCACAGGTAAATTAACCTCAGGAGTGTAAGGACTTTTTTGTTCTTTGTCCTTTTCACTATTTGAAGTTTCACTTGAGCTTCCAAAAATTTTTCTAAAAAGACTCATTTATCTTTAGTAGGTAAATTATAGTAAGCATCAAAGATAAAAAAAAATCTTAGTTCTTTTATTAGAAGACTAAGATTTTTTAAATAATGTTAAATAAACTGAATTTAGTTATTCTTCAGTATTAGTTTCAATGTCTTTATTGAAAGTTCTTTCTCCAAATATTGCTTCTAAATCATCTTTAAATATTACCTCTTTTTCAATTAAAATATCAGCTAATTGATTTAGTTTATCTTTATTTTCTTCCAAAAGTTGAATTGCTCTGTCATATTGACCTTCAATTAATTCAGAGATTTCTTTATCTATAATTCGAGCTGTTTCTTCAGAATAAGGTTTTGAAAAATTATATTCACTTTGACCTGAAGAGTCGTAATAAGTAACGTTTCCTAATTTATCATTTAATCCATAAATAGTTACCATTGCGCGAGCTTGCTTTGTAACTTTTTCTAAATCACTTAAAGCTCCGGTTGAAATTTTATTGAAAATAACTTTTTCAGCTGCTCTTCCTCCCATAGTAGCACACATTTCATCTAACATTTGCTCTGGATGAACAATTAAACGTTCTTCTGGTAAATACCATGCTGCTCCAAGACTTTGCCCTCTAGGAACAATAGTCACTTTTACAAGTGGTGCTGCATGTTCAAGCATCCAACTTACAGTTGCATGACCTGCTTCGTGTATAGCAATCGCTCTTTTTTCTGCAGGAGTAACAATTTTATTTTTCTTTTCTAATCCACCTACAATTCTATCAACAGCATCTAAGAAATCTTGTTTGTTTACTGCTTTTTTATTTTTACGAGCAGCAATTAGAGCTGCTTCGTTACAAACATTAGCAATATCTGCTCCCGAAAAACCAGGTGTTTGTTTTGCCAAAAATTCGGTATCTAATTCCTCTTCTTTTTTTATAGGTTTTAAGTGAACTTCAAAAATTTCTTTACGTTCTCTAACATCCGGTAAATCAACATAAATTTGTCTATCAAAACGTCCTGCACGCATTAATGCTTTGTCTAAAACATCAGCTCTATTTGTTGCTGCTAGTACAATAACATTTGTATTTGTTCCAAAACCATCCATTTCAGTTAATAACTGGTTTAATGTGTTTTCTCTTTCATCGTTTCCGCCTGACATGTTGCTTTTACCACGGGCTCTACCTACTGCATCTATCTCATCAATAAAAATAATTGCAGGAGATTTTTCTTTGGCTTGTTTGAATAAATCTCTTACTCGAGAAGCGCCAACACCAACGAACATTTCAACAAAATCTGATCCTGATAAAGAAAAGAAAGGAACTTTTGCTTCGCCAGCAACGGCTTTTGCTAATAATGTTTTACCGGTTCCTGGAGGTCCAACTAGTAATGCTCCTTTTGGTATTTTACCACCAATTGATGTATATTTTTCTGGATTTTTAAGGAATTCAACAATTTCTTCAATCTCTTCTTTTGCACCTTCAAGTCCTGCTACGTTTTCAAACGTAACTTTAACATCATTTTTTTCATCAAATAATTTAGCTTTTGATTTACCAATACTAAATATTTGACCGCCTCCGCCTCCAGAACCACCAGACATTCTTCTCATCATGAATACCCAAAGTCCAACTATAAGTATTATAGGAAGTAATAATGATATTATTTCTCCCCAAGCACTTTCTGGTTCTTTTTCATATTCTGAAATTAATCCTTTTTGTCTAGCTTCTTCTAGTGTTTTTTGAAATAGTTCACTATTTCCAATTTCAATAATATAATGAGGTCCTTTTTCGTTTATTTTTCCAAAAGTACCATCTTTAACTTTAGAATGTGTTTTTGTAGTTAAAGCTTCTTTTTTTAAGATTATTGAGGCTTTAGTATTTGAAAAAACAACTTTTTCAACTTGATTTGAATCTAAATATTGATAAAATTTAGATAATGTTGTTTGTTTAGGACTATTAAAGTCAAAGCCATTCCCGAATATATTGATAAGTAAAAATAAACCTATAATAAGTCCGTAAATAGCCCAAGGACTAAGTTTAAACTTCGAATTTTTTTTATTATCTGACATGTTTTTTAGTATTTACTTTCAATAGAAGTTATTTTTGCATCACCCCAAAGACTTTCAATGTTGTAATACTCACGAATGTGTTTTTGAAAAACGTGTACAACTATATTTACATAGTCCATAAGTACCCATTCACCATTTTCGCTGCCTTCTACATGCCAAGGTTTGTCTTTTAATTCCTTAGAAACTACTTTTTGAATTGAATTTGTAATGGCATTTACTTGTGTGTTTGAATTTCCGTTGCATATAACAAAGTAGTCACAAACAGTATTGTCAATTCCTCTTAAATCTAAAATATCAATATCAGCTCCTTTTACATCTTCAATTCCTTTTATGATATTTGCTAATAAATCGTCGTTACTTATATTTTTAGTACTCATTTAATTTTTTTATGTTTATGCAAAGTTATCATTTTTTGTCTTTAATTTTGAACCTTAACAAAAGATTAAATTTTTTCTTTGCTATTTTACTTAAATGAATATTATCAAACTCAATGCCATAGAATCTACAAACTCATTTTTAAAGGAGTTGATTATGAATCAATATGTAGAAAATTTTACAATTGTTTGTACAGAGAATCAAACAAAAGGGAAAGGACAAGTTGGTGCTGTTTGGAATTCTGAAACGGGTAAAAACCTAACTTTTAGCATGTTAATAAAAGATGTTGTTGTAGACGCTTCTTCTGTTTTTGTTTTAAATACGTTAGTTTCTATTTCAATTATAAAAACACTTGAAAAATTTAAAATAAATAATTTAGCGATTAAATGGCCGAACGACATTTTGTCAGAGCAAAAAAAAATAGCTGGCATATTAATTGAAAATATTTTTAAAGGCAATAATGAAATTGTTTCAATTGTAGGTATTGGATTAAATATAAATCAATTGCATTTTGAAGATTTACCTCAAGCTTCTTCTTTAGCCATTTTAAATAATAAGGAATTCGATAAAAACTTAATTTTAGAAGAAATTCATTATCAATTAAAAATCCATTGTGCTCAAATTACAAATAATGTTAAAAAAGATTTTTGGGATGAATATCACAATAATTTATTTAAAAAAAATATTCCTTCTGTTTTTTTAGATGTTGATAATCATCAGTTTATGGGGATTATTAAAGGTGTTTCCCAATTTGGAAAACTTCAAATCATGTTAGAAAATGATTCAATTAAGGAATTTGATTTAAAAGAAGTAAAGATGTTATATTAATTTTACAATTCTTAAAATTGCGTAAAGCTTTGTTAAACTTATTTAAAAGTTTTTCTTTTTAAGTACATTTGTAACCGTTTTACTATTACTACAATCAAATGGATAAAAAAATATACGCTTTCTTATTTTCTACACGTTTAATGGCTGTCTTATTTATTGGATTTGCAGTTGCAATGGCTTTCGGTACTTTTATTGAAAGTGAATACAATACTGAAACAGCAAGAATACTTATTTATAATGCATGGTGGTTTGAAACTATTATGGTGTTTTTTGTAATTAATTTTTTTGGAAATATTCAAAGATATCAATTGTATAAAAAAGAAAAATGGTCAACGCTTTTAGTTCATTTATCTTTTATTTTTATTCTAGTAGGTGCATTTGTAACTAGATATATTAGTTATGAAGGATTAATGCCAATTAGAGAAGGGGCAACTGAAAATGTTTTTTATTCGGACAAAACTTTTCTAACCACTTTTGTAGATGGTGAGTACAAAGGCGAAATGAAGCGAAAAACATTCGAACATAATCAATATTTTTCTCAAGCTACAGATAATGACTTTTCAATTAAAAATGAATTTAATGCTATTCCATTTGAAATTGAATATGTCGATTTTATTATGAATGCTAGTGAAACCATTACGCCATCAGAAAACGGAATTCAGTATTTTAAAATGGTCGAATCTGGCGATGGAAATCGTCACGAACATTATTTAAAAGAAGGTGAAGTTCAAAATATTCACAATGTCCTTTTTGCTTTTAATAAATTTACTGAAGGCGCAATAAATATTTCAAATGTTGACGGAGCTTACTTAATTCAAACTCCATTTGAAGGAACTTTTATGCGCATGGCAGATAAAATGCAAGGAAATGTTGTAAAAGATTCTGTTCAGCCCTTAATGTTACGTTCGTTGTATAATATTGGAGGTTCACAGTTTGTTTTTCCAGAACCTGCTGAAAAAGGAACAATAACTTACAAATCAAATAATGATTATAAGGATAAGCAAACGGATGATGCTTTAATTGTAAAAGTCAAAAGTCAAGGTTTAGAAGAAACACTAACTCTTGTTGGTTCAAAAGGGAAACAAGGAACACCACAATCGGTTAAACTTGGTGATTTAGAGTTTTCTTTATTTTTTGGAAGTAAAGTATATACTTTGCCTTTTAGTATAAAAGTTGATGATTTTATTGCCGATAAATATCCTGGTACCGAAAAAAGTTATGCATCATTTAAAAGTAAATTAGAAATTATTGATACCGAAAACAATACAACGTTTAAAGACAGTGTTTTTATGAATAATATTTTAGATTATGGAGGTTTTAGGTTTTTTCAAGCCTCTTTTGATCAAGATGAAAAAGGAACTGTTTTATCTGTAAGTCATGATGCTGTAGGTACATGGATAACTTACATAGGTTATTTTTTACTTTACTTTGCCTTAATGGTTATTTTATTCGATAAAAATACTCGTTTTGGTGATTTAAAAAGAAAATTAGATAAAGTGAAAGCTAAAAAAGAAGCTTTATTAATTTTATTGTTTTTGTTTTCATTTAACGGATTTTCACAAAATCATAGCCATGCAGAGGATGATGCTGCAAAAGCGAAAGAAATAATTGAAAAATATAAAGTTTCAGAAGAACATGCTTCAAAATTTGGATATACGATTATTCAAGATGCGGGCGGAAGAATGAAGCCTATAAATACGTTCTCTTCTGAATTACTTCGTAAAGTTTCAAAGAGCGATACTTTTGAAGGGATGAATGCCGATCAGGTTTTTATTTCTATGACGCAATTTCCAAGATATTGGTATACCATTCCAATTGTTTATTTAAAAAGAGGAAATGATAGTTTAAGAAAAATTGTTGGAGTTGAAAAAGAGGCAAAGTATGCTGCATTAGCTGATTTCTTCGATGAAAAAGGGAACTATAAGTTATCCTCTTATTTAGAAAGAGCATTCAAAGCTATTGTGCCAAGTAATTTTGAAAAAGACTTTATAGATACTGACAAAAAAGTAAATCTTTTATATGATGCATTGAGCGGACAAATTCTTAGAGTTTATCCTGTACCAAATGATAAAACGAATAAATGGGTGTCTTTTTTAGAATTAAACGAACCTACAGGTACAGACTTAGATAATATAAAAAATTTAATTCCTTATTATTTAGATGCTGTTTCAAAAGCGACTGAAACCAAAAACTATAATACACCAGATTCGTTATTAGTAGGTTTAGAACGATATCAAAAAATGTATGGTGCTAATGTAATGCCTTCGGATAGTAAGGTAAAAGCTGAAATTACTTATAATAAGTACGATATTTTTAAAAGATTGTTTTATTTGTATATGATTGCTGGTGTTTTAATGCTGATTTTTACAATAATTCAGTTGTTTACAAAATCAGTATTTGTTAAAAATACAGTTAAGTTTTTCCATGTTTTAATTGGGTTTTTCTTTATTCTTCATACTTTAGGATTAATTGCACGTTGGTATATCTCAGGTCACGCACCATGGAGTGATGCTTATGAAAGTATGATTTATGTGGGTTGGGCAACCATGTTTTTTGGTTTAGCATTTGGAAGGAAATCACAACTTACAGTTGCTTCAACTGCATTTGTAGCTTCAATGATTTTAATGATTGCTCATTGGAATTGGATGGATCCGGCAATTGCAAACCTAGTTCCTGTACTTAATTCGTATTGGTTAATGATTCACGTAGCAGTTATTGTTGCGAGTTATGGGCCGTTTACTTTAGGAATGATATTAGGTTTAGTTGCTTTATTGTTAATCATTTTTACAAATGAATCAAATAAAGAAAAAATGAAATTAGCTATTGATGAAATTAGCTATATTAATGAAATGGCAATTACTGTTGGTTTAGTAATGCTTACAATTGGGAACTTTTTAGGCGGACAATGGGCTAATGAAAGTTGGGGGCGTTATTGGGGCTG
The DNA here is from genome assembly GCA_002862805.1 of Flavobacteriaceae bacterium. Taxonomy (GTDB): domain Bacteria; phylum Bacteroidota; class Bacteroidia; order Flavobacteriales; family Flavobacteriaceae; genus Flavobacterium. The sequence continues at coordinate 32,952 of PKEA01000045.1, forward strand.
GGATCCAAAAGAAACTTGGGCCTTAATAAGTATTATGGTTTATGCTTTTGTAATTCATGCTCGTTTTGTTCCTGGGCTTAGAAGTAAATGGATTTATAACGTTATGAGTATTTTTGCTTTTTATTCTATTTTGATGACCTATTTCGGAGTAAACTTTTACTTAACAGGGTTACATTCATATGCTAGTGGAGATAAAGTGGTAACACCAAGTTTTATTTATTATTCAGTTGCAACTGTTATTTTACTTAGTGTTATTTCTTATTTTAAATATAAAAAATATTATAATAAATAAAAAAAAGGAGCTTAATGCTCCTTTTTTTCTTCTATCATTTTTTCTATTTTTTTATCAATTCTAGCATTCAAATTATCTTCAGGTCTTTTAAATGCTCTATTTTTTAATATTTCTCTTTTTTCTTTATGCTTCATATAAGTGTAATGATGCTGAATGGTATTAATAAAACTTAAAATCATTCCAATGCCTATAACTATATACAAAACAGTAAAGAGCTTTCCTTCATCTGTTTGAGGAGAAAAATCACCATATCCAATTGTGGTTAGTGTAACTACAGAAAAATAGAAAGAATCAATATAGCCCCAGCCTTCTAAATGGTGATAAACAAAAGTTCCAGAGAAAATTATTAATATCGTGGTAATTAATAAATCTCTGTATTCGTCATCTTTTAAAAATGAAATTAAAGTTCTTAAGAAAAACATATTTATTACTTTGTTCTGGGCTAAATTAAATAATTTAATTGATATTTAAGAGTTGTTTAGTAGAATTTGAAATTCAAATGAGTTAACTTTGAGTAATAAATTATATAAAATGAAAAATATTTTTAGATTATTTGCATTTGCATTAACTATTATAGGTTGTAAGCAACAAGAGAGTTTAAATAAAAATTTAGTAACAAATAACAATTCAATGGAAAGAGCTTCTATTCATCAATTTAAAGTACAAGATTTAGAAGGTAATGATTTTGATTTTAATTCTTTAAAAGGAAAAAAAATCATGGTTGTAAACACGGCTTCAAAATGTGGATTAACACCTCAATATAAAGATTTACAAGCTATTTATGATAAGTATAAAGACGATAACTTTATTATTATTGGTTTTCCAGCAAATGACTTTATGAGTCAGGAACCAGGAACAAATGATGAAATTGCCACTTTTTGTGAGCGTAATTATGGTGTAAGTTTTCCTATGATGAATAAAATTTCGGTTAAAGGAAAAGAAATGCATCCTGTGTATCAATTTTTAACTCAAAAAGCTAAAAATGGAGTTGCAGATAGTGAAGTAGAATGGAATTTTCAAAAATATCTTTTAAACGAAGAAGGTCAGTTAGATATGATCATTTCGCCAAGAACTTTACCTACAGATGAAAAAATTATCAATTGGATTGAAGGAAAATAATTATTTTAAAATCAATTGCATGAAAACAGAATCTAACCATCGGTCAAATTTATAGCCCGATTCTTTAATGATTCCAACGGTTTTGAATCCGTATTTTTCATGAAACTTCACGCTGTTTTCATTTTCCGAATCTATAACGGCAATCATAGTGTGAAGTTTTTGTTTTTTAGCTAATTGAATAAGTTTTTCCATGAGTAAATGACCTATTTTCATTCCTTGGAAATCCTTATTGACATAAACAGAATGTTCAACAGTATATTTGTAAGCTTCTCTAAAACGAAATTCACTATAATAGCCAAAACCAACTACTTTTTCATTTAAAACAGCAACAATTACAGGAAAGTTTTTATCTATTTTTTCTTTTAATATATCTGTTTGTTGTTCTAAAGTTCTTATGTTATAATCATACAAAGCAGTAGAATTTAAAATATTAAAATTGATGACTTCTAAAATAGCTTGAGCATCAGTTTCTTTATAAGGTCGAATAGAAATTTCCATTAATAACAATTTTGAGTTGTAAATGTATTAAAACCTTTGCAACTTTGTATCTTTACCACTTAGTAAATATAAAATGATTTATCCAGAAATTCCTTTAGCGCAAAGTGTCATAGAAATTTGTAAAGCTAAAGGCGTAGAACATATAATTATTTCACCAGGCTCAAGAAACGCTCCATTAACAATAGGATTTGCTAATAATCCAAACTTTAAGTGTTATAGCATTGTTGATGAACGATGTGCCGCTTTTTTTGCATTAGGAATTGCCCAACAAATTAATAAACCAGTTGCAGTTGTTTGTACTTCGGGTTCTGCTTTATTAAATTATTATCCGGCTGTAGCCGAAGCATTTTATAGTCAAATTCCACTTGTAGTAATCAGTGCAGATAGACCTCATGATAAAATTGATATTGGTGATGGGCAAACTATTCGTCAGGAAAATGTTTTTGCAAATCACATTTTATACAGTGCTAACTTGCAAGAAACTGCTTCTACTGAAAATGATATAAAAATCAATGAAGCTCTAAATATTTCGATGACTAATAAAGGTCCAGTTCATATTAATGTTCCTTTTGAAGAGCCTTTATATAGTACTGTAAATGAATTAAATGTTGTTCCTAATATCATTCCAATTGCAGAAAAAAAAATAAATTTTGATATAACTGAAGAATTTATTTCAAAATGGAATTCAGCTTCCAAAAAACTTATTTTAGTTGGAGAATTAAAACCCAATTCTATTGATAGTTTTGTAATTGAACAATTGGTAAAAGACGAATCGGTTGTTGTAATGACTGAAGCAACTTCAAACCTTCATAATGAAACATTTATTTCAAATATTGATGCAATAATTACTCCATTTACTACTGAAGATTTTGAGCATTTTAAGCCTCAAATCTTAGTTACTTTTGGCGGAATGGTAGTTTCTAAAAGAATAAAAGCATTTTTACGAAAATATCAACCTAACGAGCATTGGCATATTGATGAATTGAGAGCTTATGATACTTATGGTTGTTTGACAAATCATTTTAAAACAAATGCAAACGAGTTTTTTACTAAATTGTATTTGAAATGTAATTTAGTTTCGAGTTCTTACGCAAAAGAAATGTCTGATATAATAGCTTTACGAAAGTTAAAGCATAACGAATATCTTGCTACAGTTCCCTTTTCGGACTTTTGTGTTTTTGCATTAATTGCTAAAAAATTAAATGGAAATGTAAATTTGCAAATAAGCAACAGTTCGGCTATTCGCTACTTGCAATTATTCGAGTTAGATAAAAATATTGAAGTTTATTGCAATAGAGGAACAAGTGGAATTGATGGAAGTACATCAACAGCAGTTGGAGCCGCTACAACTTCAAAAAAAGCAACGATTTTAATTACAGGTGATATTAGCTTTTTTTACGATAGTAATGCTTTGTGGAATAAATACATTCCAAAGAATTTTAAAATCATCTTAATTAATAATTCTGGAGGTGGAATTTTTAGAATTTTACCCGGTCATAAAGAAGATAGAGTTTTTAATGAGTTTTTTGAAACATCACATAGTTTGAAAGCTAATCATTTGGCTGAAATGTTCGGTTTTAAATATTTCTCAGCTAATGAGAAAAATAATTTAAAAGAGTTGTTGAATGATTTTTTTAATTCAAACGAACAGCCTAGTTTATTAGAAATATGTACACCTGAAAAGTTAAACAACGAGGTTTTATTAAATTATTTTAAAAAACTATAATTTTTTAAAATAATATTAGCTTTTATGTTTTAGTAATTGCTAAAAAAATATTAAATTTGGGTAAATCTTAACACTAAAAACTATAATTATGAGTAAAAGAGACGATTTAATTGCAAAATATGCTGCTGATTTAAAAGATAAATGTGGTATGACTGCAAATATGGATTTATTAACTAAAGTAACTATTGGTTGTGGTCCATCTATTTATAATGCTGATGCTTCAACAGTTTCTGGTACTGATGAAAAAGAATTAGCAACTGTTAAGAATAATTTTTTAATTAAAAAATTAGGTTTAAAAGATAGTGCAGACTTAGATAAAGGTATTGATGCTGTTATTGAAAAATACGGACGTTCAAATAGAAATAAATATAGAGCAGTAGTTTACTACTTATTGACTTTACATTTCAAAAAAGAATCTGTTTATAAATAATAGATTATAAAAGTAATATGAACCCAGGCAATGCTTGGGTTTTTTTATGCCAAAATTGTACTATTATTTTTAAATTCTATTACTTATTGCTACTTTAGCAAAACAATTTTTTATTATGATTTCACAAGAACAATTTCAACAAGAAATAGATTTAATTATTGCAAATGCAATTAGAGAAGATGTAGGCGATGGCGACCATAGTTCATTAGCCTGTATTCCAATTGAAGCAGAAGGTAGTGCAAAATTGTTGGTAAAAGACGAGGGTATTATTGCAGGAATTGACTTTGCAAAACAAGTATTTCATTATGTTGAACCGACAATGAAAGTGGAAACTTTTTTTAATGATGGAGATCTTGTAAAGTATGGAGATGTTGTTTTCCATGTTTACGGAACTTCTCAGGCCATTTTAAAAGCTGAAAGATTAGTTTTAAATGCAATGCAAAGAATGAGCGCTATTGCAACAAAAACCAAGAAATTTGTTGATTTATTAGAAGGAACGAAAACAAAAGTATTAGATACAAGAAAAACAACTCCAGGAATTAGAGCTCTAGAAAAATGGGCTGTAAAAATTGGAGGTGGAGAAAACCATCGTTTTGCTTTGTATGATATGATCATGTTAAAAGATAATCATATTGATTTTGCAGGTGGAATTTCTAAAGCTATTTCAAAAACAAATGCTTATTTAAAGGAACATAATAAAGATTTAAAAATTATAGTAGAAGCTAGAAATATAGAGGAAGTGAAAGAAATATTGGCTTCTGAAAATGTATATAGAATTTTACTAGATAATTTTGATTATGATACCACAAGAGAAGCTGTTGCTTTAATAGGAAATCAATGTTTAACAGAATCTTCTGGTAATATAAACGGAGAAACTATTCGTCAATATGCAAATTGTGGAGTTAACTTTATTTCATCTGGTGCTTTAACACATTCTGTTTATAATTTAGATTTAAGTTTAAAGGCAATTTAATATATGTCTGAAGAAATAGAAAGCAAACTAAATAAAATCCCCGTTGTTAAACAATTGGTTTTTTTAACTAAGAAAGTATCATTGTCTTCTTTGCAGGGACTTTCTTTATATGATATTTTAGAACTATATGTTTTAGGAATTTTTAAAGGAGCTTTCTCATATAGAGCAAGTGCTATTGCTTTTAGCTTTTTTATGGCACTATTTCCGTTTGCATTATTTATCTTAAACTTAATTCCATATATTCCTATTGAAGGTTTTCAAGAAGATTTTTTATACTTTGTAGAGCAAGGTGTTCCGCCCACAACCTTTGATGCTATCCAGGTTATTCTTACAGATATTATGAGTAATAGTTATCAAAGTTTACTTTCTTCGGGTATAATTATTTCTATTTTGTTAATGACAAATGGCATTAATGCTATCCTTGGAGGATTTGAAATGTCAGCACATATAACTTTATCTAGAGGTTTTGTAAAACAATATTTAATTGCTTTAGCTATTTCATTAACTCTAACGGCTTTGTTGCTTATTACTGTTGCTGCAATTGTCGTTTTTGAGGTTTTTATTCAAAAAGTAAAGTCAACTGGTTTTATTTCAGATGATGTTTATTTAATTATTTGGGGAAGATATCTTTTTGTAGTCTTAATGATACTTATTGCTACATCAATTTTATATAAATTTGGTACGAGGGAGACAAAAGATGTTACATTTATTAGTTATGGAGCAGTTTTCACTACTCTTTTAATTATTCTATCTTCCTATTTATTTGGTGTTTATGTAGT
>PKEA01000063.1 GCA_002862805.1 Flavobacteriaceae bacterium
ACAACGAGAATCGGAAACAATTTCTTTTATTTTAAAAGAAAATTCTTCGCTTAATATATTCTTCTGTAAAGTTAAATGTGTGGTTGATTCGTCTTTTTTAGATGCGCAACCAAATAAAACTACAACAATTAAAAAACCAATTATTTTTTTCATTCTACCAAGTTAGTAAAAAACAATTAACCAAGTGCAACATCTAAAGTCATCATTACAATAAATCCACCTATAAATCCTAAAGTAGCAATATCAGTATTATTAGCTTGTTGCGTTTCAGGAATAACCTCTTCTACGACTACAAATATCATTGCACCAGCAGCAAATGCTAAAGCATAAGGTAATATTGGTGTAAAAAAAGTTACTGCTACAGCTCCTAAAACTCCAGCAATAGGCTCCACTAAGGCAGAAGATTGTCCGTACATAAAACTTTTTCTTCTGCTCATACCCATTCTTCGTAATGGCATTGAAACCGCAATTCCTTCAGGGAAATTTTGAATTCCAATTCCAATTGCTAAAGTAACTGCTCCAGCAATTGAAGCTTCTGGAATACCAGCTGCTACTCCCCCAAATAAAACTCCTACTGCTAAACCTTCAGGAATATTATGTAATGTAATAGCTAAAGTTAACAATGTAGTTCGTTGCCAAGGCGATTTTATCCCTTCTGTTTCTTTAAAATTAATATGTAAATGTGGTAAAGTTTTATCTAACATAAAAATAAATAATGCTCCCAAAGCAAATCCAACAGCTGCCGGAATTACTTTTATAAACCCTTCACCTTCACTCATTTCAATAGAAGGCGCTAACAAACTCCAAAAACTAGCAGCAACCATGACTCCTCCAGTAAAACCAAGCATTCCGTCAAAGAACGTTCGGTTCATTCCCTTAAAAAAGAACACAAATGAAGCGCCCAAAGCAGTTACAAACCAAGTGAACATGGTAGCATAAAAAGCAGCTAAAACAGGATCGATACTTTCTAAATAAGTTAATATATCTTGAAACATAATTATTGTACGTATAAATTACTAGCTATTTTATTTGAAATTGTAATTGTAATATTATTTATTTCAACAAGTAAAGTGTCGTCGAAACTTTCTCTTTCTAGAACTTTAAAAGTTGAACCTAAAGCAATTTGTTGTTTGTCTAAATATTGTAAAAACTCTGGTGATGAATCTTTCACTCCTACGCATTTATAAGAAACATTTAATTCAACATCTGAAAGCAGCTGTTTATCTAGTTTTTTTATTTCTCCATTAGCATTTGGAATTGGGTCACCATGCGGGTCAAAAGCAGGAAAGTTTAAAAAAGTGTCTAATTTATTTATCAATTTTTCCGATTTGATATGTTCTAATTCTTCCGCAATTTCATGTACTTCATCCCAAGAAAAGTTTAATTTATCTACTAAAAAAACTTCCCATAAACGGTGTTTCCTTACAATCATTTTTGCTGTCAATGTTCCATTTTCAGTTAAAGAAGCGCCTTGATATTTTTTATAAGCAACTAAATCTTTATCCGCTAATTTCTTCAACATATCGGTTACAGAAGATGCTTTTGTGTCAAGCATTCCCGCAATTGCATTTGTATTTACTCCTTTTGGAGACACTAAGGATAAATGGTAAATTACTTTTAAATAGTTTTCTTCTGAAATAGTCATTTCACTTTATTTTTAACAAATATAAACAAAATATTTTTGCAAACTACAATATTTTTTTTAGGTTTGTCTAAAATTTTATTTAAATTTAAATGAAAAATATTTTTCCAATATTACTATTCATAAGTTCACTATCTTTTTCTCAAACAACAATTAAAGGAAATATTTCTAACAAAAATGAATCACTAGCCTTTGTTTCTGTCTATATTTCGGAATTAAAAAAAGGTACTGAATCTGATTTACAAGGAAATTACATTATAAAAGATATTCCAAACGGAGTTTACACGATTAGTTATTCATTTGTTGGTTTTAAATCGGAAAGGAGAAAAATCACAATTAATAATGAAAAAGAAATATTCTTAAATGTTACATTAACAGAAAATAATTTACTGAATGAAGTTGTTGTTACTGGAACTTTAAAAGCAGTTTCTCGATTAGAAACTCCAGTTCCTGTTGAAATATATACTGCTACTTTTTTAAAAAAAAATCCAACACCTAATGTTTTTGAAGCGCTTCAAAATGTAAATGGCGTTCGTCCGCAATTAAATTGCAATATTTGTAATACGGGAGACATTCACATTAACGGACTAGAAGGGCCTTACACAATGGTTACTATTGACGGAATGCCTATTGTAAGTGGCCTTTCAACTGTTTATGGATTGTCTGGAATTCCAAATTCTTTAATTGATAGAATTGAAATTGTAAAAGGTCCGGCTTCTTCTTTATACGGAAGTGAAGCCGTTGGCGGATTAATTAACATTATTACCAAAACGCCCACAACAGCTCCACTATTTTACGGTGATTATTTCACTACATCATGGCTAGAAAATAACATCGATTTAGGTGCGAAATACAAAATTGGTGAAAATGTAAATTCACTTTTAGGTATCAATTATTTCAACTATTCGAATCCAATTGACAATAATAACGACAATTTTACCGATGTAACATTACAAGACAGAATTTCTGTTTTTAATAAGTTTGATTTCGAAAGAAAAAGTAAAAAAGAATTTAGTGTTGTTGGAAGGTTTTTTTACGAAGACCGTTGGGGCGGAGAAATGCAATGGAATAAAAGTTACCGTGGCGAAAGTGAAGTATATGGCGAAAGTATTTATACAACACGTTATGAACTATTAGGAAAATACCAATTACCTGTTTCAGAAAACATCTTTGCTTCTTTTTCCTATACTAATCATGATCAAAATTCGGTTTACGGAAACACTCTGTTTTTAGCACAACAAGAAATTGCTTATGGCCAAATAACATGGGATAAAAAAGTAAAAAATCATGATTTTTTACTAGGAACTGCTTTCAGGTATCAATATTATAACGACAATACAACTGCTACAGAAACTTCAGAAAAAACAAAAATTAGTAGTCTATTTATACAAGACGAAATTAAATTAGCTGAAAAACACAGCATTTTATTAGGTTCAAGATATGATTATAATAATATTCATGGTTCCATTTTTACACCCAGAATTGCTTACAAATGGAAACCAAATGAAAAATCGGTTTTTAGAATTAATTCTGGAACAGGTTTTAGAGTTGTGAACTTGTTTACCGAAGAACATGCAGCTTTAACAGGCTCTAGAGATGTTGAGATTACGGAAGATTTAAAACCTGAAAAATCATATAACATCAATATAAATTACCTTAAAAGAATCAATTTAAAAAACGGAGTACATGCAGTAATGGAATTTTCAAGTTGGTATACGTATTTTACCAATCAAATTTTACCCGATTATGACACCGACCCAAATAAAATCATTTACTCTAACTTAAATGGATATTCAAAAACGATGGGGGTTACAGGTAATATTGACCTGATTTTCCCTTTCGGGTTAAAAACTATGTTCGGTTTTACCGTTTTAGACTCAAAAAACAGAAGAGATGGAGTAACAAGCACGCCTATTTTAACAGAAAAGTACAGCGCAACTTGGGGAGTTACTTATGATATTCCAAAATGGAACTTATCAATTGATTATACTGGAAACTTATATGGACCAATGCGATTACCGCTTCTTGGAGATCTTGACCCAAGAAAAGAGTACTCACCTATTTGGAGCATTCAAAACATACAATTCACTTATAAAAAATTCAATAATTTTGAACTTTATGGAGGCTTGAAAAACCTCTTAAATTGGACACCAAACAAAGGAAACCCATTTATTATTGCGCGTGCAAATGATCCATTTGATGAGAATGTAGTTTTTGACACTAACGGAAATGCCGTTGCTACTCCCGATAATCCATACGCATTAACTTTTGATCCTGGTTACGTGTATGGGCCTAACCAAGGGATTAGAGGGTTTATTGGGGTTAGGTATAACTTGTTATAAGTAAACAATAACAAATCTTTATGAATTGAAGGATTTTCAAAACTAAAAATAATTGTAACTTTGTAAATCGAATTATAAAACCTACAATTATGTATCCAGAAGAGATGGTAAAACCAATGAAAGCGGAATTAACAGACGCTGGTTTTCAAGAATTATATAGTGCCGCAGATGTTGACAACGTACTTGCAAAAGAAGGAACAACATTAGTAGTAATCAACTCGGTTTGCGGTTGTGCTGCAAGAAATGCACGTCCAGGAGCAAAAATGAGTTTAGACAATGCTAAAAAACCTACGCAAACAGTAACCGTTTTTGCAGGAGTAGACAAAGAAGCGGTTGATAAAGCTAGAGAGCACATGTTCCCTTTTCCTCCATCATCGCCATGTATGGCTTTGTTTAAAAACGGAGAATTGGTACACATGTTAGAGCGCCATCATATTGAAGGCCGACCTGCAGAATTAATTGCAGAAAACCTTAAAGATGCCTATAACGAGTACTGCTAATACTATGCAAGCATATTATAAAAACCATCAAAATTGATGGTTTTTTTTGTTTTATGATTTACCTTTGTACATTAATTAGACTTAACCCATGCAAAAAATAATATCTTACCCATTATCGATAGTGTATGCAGCATTGTTTATGTTCTGGTTGATACTATTTCATCCTATACAATGGATTTGTTACAATATCTTTGGATATAATGCACATAAACAAAGTGTTGCAATAATGAATTTATTTTTGCTAAGAACTTCTCATATATTAGGAACAACATATCATTTTGAAGGAATAGAAAAATTACCAAAAAACGTTCCTTTAGTAATAGTATCCAACCATCAAAGTTTACATGATATTCCAGCAATAATTTGGTTCATGCGAGCTTGGCATCCCAAATTCATTAGTAAAAAAGAATTAGGCAAGGGAATTCCAAGTGTTTCTTATAATTTAAGAAATGGTGGCTCTGCATTAATTGATAGAAAAGATGCAAAACAAGCATTAGCAGAAATAAAAAAAACTGCCGAATATATAAACAAAAACAACTATTCTATTGTCATCTTTCCGGAAGGAACAAGAAGTAAAAATGGTATTCCGAAACCTTTTTCTATAAATGGATTAAAGATGCTTTATAAATTTGCACCAGACGCCTATTTTGTACCAATAACGATAAATAATTCATGGAAAATGGATCAATATGGAAAGTTCCCAAAAGGCCTAGGTAGTAAAATTTCATTCAAAATACATGATCCGTTAAAAGTATCTGATTATTCTTTTGAAGAAATTTTTGAAAAAACAGAAAACACAATTATTAAATATATAAAAACAATATAATGTCAATACAAAACGTACGTTTAGAAGTAATGCAATTTCTGGAAAAGAAAATTGACAGCTTCGTAGAGGAATTCTTAATTCCGGTTGAAAAAATTTGGCAACCAACAGATCTTTTGCCTAATTCTGAGGGAGAAAATTTCATTGAAGAAGTAAAAGAATTAAGAGAAATTGCAAAAGATTTACCTTATGATTTTTGGGTAACTTTAGTAGGTGATACAATTACCGAAGAAGCTTTACCAACCTATGAAACTTGGTTAATGGATGTTGAAGGTGTAAAACAAAAAGGCGAAGGCGGAGATAATGGTTGGGCAAAATGGTTACGCCAATGGACAGGTGAAGAAAATCGACATGGAGATGTGTTAAATAAATACTTATACCTTTCTGGAAGAGTAAACATGAGAGAAGTAGAAATAACTACACAACATCTAATAAACGATGGTTTTGACCCAGGAACTGGACGTGATCCATATAAAAACTTTGTGTTTACAAGTTTTCAAGAATTAGCAACCTATGTTTCGCATAACCGCGTAGCACAAATGGCTAAGAAATATGGAGATAATAAATTATCTAAAATGTGTCGTTTAATTGCTGGAGACGAAATGCGTCATCATCATGCTTACAGTCATTTTGTAAAGAAAATTTTTGAAGTTGACCCAAGTGAAATGATGTTGTCTTTTCAATACATGATGAAAAACAAAATCAATATGCCAGCGCAATTAATTCGAGAATCGGGACAAAAAATAGGAACCGCATTTGAAGAGTTTTCAAATTCAGCACAACGCATAGGTGTTTACACTGCAAATGACTATATTGAAATTATGCAGAAGCTTATTGATAAGTGGGAAATTGAAAAAATTGGCAACCTTACAGATGAAGCCGAAAAAGCAAGAGATTATTTAATGAAGCTTCCTGCAAGAATGGCAAGAATTTCAGATCGTTTAATTACACCAGAACATCAACATATTTTTAAATGGGTAGAGCCAGCTAAAATGTAATAAAAATATTTCCTATTTTTGAATGTTGATTCTTAAAGTCTTTTTTAAGAATCAACATTTTTTTAATTAAACATATGAGTAAAATTATAGACAACACAATTCTTTTCGTAAAAAAACAATTAGAAAATGCAGAAGGCGGACATGATTGGTTTCATATAGAACGTGTTTATAAAAATGCTCTATTAATAGCACAAACCGAAGATAGTTGCAACCTAGAAGTTGTAAAACTTGGCGCATTACTTCATGATATTGCGGATAGTAAATTTCATAATGGAGATGAAACAGTTGGTCCTAAAATAGCTCGTGAATTTTTAGAAAAAGAAAATATTTCTGAAGAAATCAGTACTCATATAATTAAGATTATTGAAAACATTTCATTTAAAGGCGGCAATTTCGAAAAGAAATTTACCTCTAAAGAATTAGAAATTGTTCAAGATGCTGATAGACTTGACGCTCTTGGTGCAATAGGTATTGCTAGAACATTTAATTATGGGGGATTTAAAAACAGGTCAATTTACGACCCAAATATTGCTCCTAAATTTAACATGTCTAAAGAAGAATATAAAAATAGTGAAGCACCGACAGTTAATCATTTTTACGAAAAACTTTTCTTGTTAAAGGATAAAATGAATACTCAAACTGGTAAAAAAATTGCGGAACAACGTCATCTTTTTATGGAAAGTTTTTTATCGCAATTTTATGCTGAGTGGGAAGGTGAGAAATAAATAGAGGAACAAAATTGTTCCTCTATTTATTTTTTATAATGTAACTTTTAAAAATTGTTTCTTTTTACCTTTTTGCCCTAAGAATATTACTGAATTATCAATAACAATTCCTTTTGAAACCATAAAAGGCACTTCAGTTTCTGCTTCATTTAAAACTTCTTTAAATTCAAAATCACCATTATTATTAACTGAAATAACGTGTAAACACGATTTATTCTCTCTAACATGATCAAATTCAATTCTGTTATTTGACAACTCTTTTATTTTTTCCTTTGTGTTAATAAAGAAATAGTTTTTTTTATTAAAAAACATAGGTGTATATGAAATATATGTGCCTTCTTTAGATTGAGACCCTTGTCTTTTGTTAATGTTTCTTGCAAAAATCAAATCTCCATCACTACTAAGATTTACTGCAATTATATCATCATAATTATAAATTGTTGGACTATTATTGTATCCTGAAACAACATAAACCTCTTCAGCATTAATTAATAAGTCATTATTACTATTCCAAAAAACATTCTTAATAACAATATGTTTAAACTCTTTATCTTCTAATTTACCGTATTTGTCAAGGATAAATTGTTCATTAAAAAAATTATATTTAGCACTTTTTAATTCAAGATTTTTTGAATCTATTTTAAAATAAGAAATACCGCTATACTTCAAATCTTTTACATCAGAATAAAAACCAATTCCATATAAATTATTATCATGGTAAAAAACGTTTAAAAAAGGCAAATAATGGTTTTCAACTTCAATTTTTTGAGTTTGTAAATCATTTTGTGTTATTTTTTTAATTTCATAAAAATATTTTCCACCATCTTTTTTATTCTTTAAATCCTCAGAATATACTTTCTGAGTCAAATAAATTTCTTCTAAACTGTCGTGAAGCTCAATATTCTTATTTATTACTTTCTTTTTTTCTGAAACAAAATCTTTTTCAATTTTTTTATTCAAATTAGTATCAAACAAAAACAATTTCATCAAACTTTCATTATCAAATTCAAATGACATTACAATAGAAAATAGTGTTTTATCATTATTCACTTTTAAAACTAATTCCGAGCTGCTTTTATTGTCTGAAACAGATGATTTATTTTTAAATGGATTAGAGATTACCTCATTCCAAATTGACTCATTTTCCTGCTCAAATAACCCTAAATTATTTAAATTTATCAAATCAGTATTATAATACAAACTTTGCAATCCAAAACCTTTAGCCTCATCTTTACTTAGATGAAAAAGTTCTTTTTTTACTACTTTATAATTTTCATCAATAATATTAGCTTGACAAACATAATTCTTACTCTTTAAATCGTAAAACATTTCAAGAATATAAACCTTAGATTGACTAAAAAAAACACCAAAAACAACACTATATTTTTCATAATGTGGATGTTCAATGTTAAATTCGAAATCACTTACTTTTTTTAATGATTTATTATACTTTTCAATATAAAAACCACTTTTTGCAGTAACGTTACTTTTAAATGAGCGTAGAATTATAAAATTGTTTTCATCGTGTTTTTCAGCTAAAACAATTTCTGTTTCTTTATAATCTTCTTCAAAAAGTGCACTTTTTTCTATTTGGAAAGTTATGTCTTGAGCAAATACAAAAACGGGAAATAAAATAAAAAATAAAACTTTATACATTAATAATTGTATTATTTCCCCGGGAAAGTTGCTTTTCTTTTTTCTAAAAATGCTGTTGTTCCTTCTTTAAAATCTTCAGTACCAAAACAAGCACCAAAGTTTTTAATTTCAACTTCAAAACCATTAATTCCATCTGTATAACTAGCATTTACTGCTTCAATAGCTTTACTTATTGCAACACTTGAATTTCTTACAATTTTAGAAGCAATACCTTTTGTAAATTCTAATAACTCATCTTGAGCTACAACATGATTTACTAATCCATAATTTAATGCAGTATTTGCATCAACCATTCCGGCAGTCATAATCATTTCCATTGCACGTCCTTTTCCTACTAATTGAGCTAAACGTTGTGTTCCACCATAACCTGGAATTACTCCAAGTGTTACTTCTGGCAATCCCATTTTTGCATTATTAGATGCTGTTCTAAAATGACAAGACATAGCTAACTCTAATCCGCCACCAAGTGCAAATCCATTAACTGCAGCAATAACTGGTGTGCTTAAATTTTGAACGTAGTCAAATAACAAAGCCTGACCTTCAGCTGCTAATTTACCTCCATTTTCCACAGAAAAATCGGCAAATTCAGAAATATCAGCTCCAGCAACAAAAGCTTTCTCTCCACTACCTGTAATGATAATTACTTTTACAAATTTATCTTCGTTTAACAATTTAAATCCTTCATGCAATTCTTGAATTGTAGCTTTGTTTAAAGCGTTTAACTTCGTAGGACGATTAATTGTCACTATTGCAATGTTGTCTTGTTTTTCTATTAAAATATTTTCCATAGTTAAAATCTTGAAATTTATAATTGTATTTTATTTAGTAATTGGAAAGGAAACGATAAACTCTGTTCCTATTCCTAGTTCGCTATTAAAGGTTATTGTTCCGTTATAGTTTTCGATAATGTTTTTTATAATTGCCAAACCTAATCCCATTCCGCTAGATTTTGTAGTGAATTTTGGTTCAAAAATTCGACTTTGATTGTCTTTAGAAACTCCAATTCCGTTATCTTTTACAGAAATAATTACGTTATTATTTTCTTCAAAAACAGTTACAAACACTGATTTATTTTCTTGTTCATCTGGTATTGATTGAATGGCATTTTTTACTAAATTAGTAATAACTCTAATTAACTGAGTACGATCAAATCGTGCTATAATTTCTTCATTTAAAGCTGAAAACTGAATGTAATTTTCATTAAAAATCTCTAATGATAGTTTTACAATTGTTACAACATTTAATGTTTCGTTTTGTTGTGCAGGCATTGAAGCAAAATTTGAAAAAGCATTTGCAACAGCACTCATAGTATCAATTTGCTGTATTAACGTTTTAGAATAATCTTCTAATTTTAGTTTAACATTAGGATCATTTTCATCAAACCTTCTTTGAAAATTTTGAACGGTTAAACGCATTGGGGTTAATGGATTTTTAATTTCATGCGCAACTTGTTTCGCCATTTCTCTCCATGCTTGTTCACGTTCACTTTGTGCTAATTTAACAGCGCTTTCTTCAAGCTTATCAACCATATTGTTATATGATTCTACAAGTAAATTTATCTCCTGACTTCCTTCTTGAAGTTCAATTTTTTTATTTTGATGGTTTAAATTTGTCTCTTGAATTTTATCGGTAATGATTTTTAGTGATTTTGTAATATAACTCGAAAGAAAGTAGGAAAGTACAATTGCAATAATAAACATAATAGAATATACTTGCCCAAAACGAATAAGAAAATTTCTTAATTCATTTTTATAAAAATCAGTATCTTCTTCATAAGGTAAGTATAAAATAAAAAGTGGTTTAAACTTATTATCTTTTATATAACTATATGAAGACCTATACTGTTGTCCGTTAATCATATCAAATTCAACATATCTTTTTTCAATAGTGGATTTTAAAATTTTTAATGTTGATGGCTTTATTTTTGGCTGTAAAGTATCTAACTCAAACAAAGCTTTAGAAGTAATTAAACTATTTCCTTCTAAATCGTACATGTTAATTTCTAAACTATGAATATTAGATAATTCATGAATACGTTCCTTAAAAATTAAAGGGACATTATTTGTTGTTAATGGATAAGTTGTAGTTTGAAGAATATAGTTTATATGTTCAACAATTGAATTTTCTTTTCGTTCTAATCGATCTTGATGGTACTCTCTTGCTTCATTTCTAAATTGATAAATAGACACAGAAGCAATTAAAACAGAAGCAATTAAAGTTAACAGTATCATAGATAAAAAAATCCTGACCCTTAACGATGTTTGCTTTATGTTGAAAGATTTAATCATTCTTTTTTTCTCTGATTCTTTTATACATTTTAAATCCTAACATGATTAAAATTGAAAAAATAAAAATTCCAATTACTCCAAAAATCCAATTAATTGCACTTTTTAAAATTACCAAGAACACAACTGCAAATAAAATAATGGTTGCACCTTCATTCCAAATTCTATAAAAATTTGAAGAATTTCTAACTTCATTATTTTGCAATTGTTTAAATATTTGATGACACTTTGCATGATAAATATACAACAACAAAACAAATGCCAATTTTACGTGCATCCAAGATTGCGATAACCATTCCGGATTTAAATACAACAAATAAAAGGCAAATAAACTAGCCAAAACAGCACTTGGCCAAGTTATAATATACCAAAGCCTGTATTGCATTAATTGGTATTGTTTAATTAAAATATCTTGTTCTGGTTGTGGTTTTTGTTTGGCTTCTGCATGATAAACAAACAAACGAACAATATAAAAAAGTCCGGCAAACCAAGTAATTACAAATATTAAATGTAATGCTTTTATATAGTTATATTCCATCTTGTGCGTGCGTTAATTTTCGATTCATTTCTCTTTTTAAAAAGAAACCTGTAACTAGAGTTGACAAAATATCAGCAATAGGAAACGAAATCCATACTCCAAAAATACCATAATAATTGGGTAAAATTAAAATTAATGGAATTAAGAAAAACCCTTGCTTGGTTAAAGTTAACAAAAGTGCCGGAGCTGCTTTACCTGCTGCTTGAAAATAAGCTGCTCCAATTAATTGAATAGCAATAATGGGTGAAGCTGCAAAAACAATTCGAAGTGCATTTGGAGTTTCTTTAATAATATCTAAATCAGTTGAAAAAACAGCAACAATAGGTTCTGCTAAAATTAAAATTACAATAAAAATAACAGTTGCTAATCCTGCTGCCCATTTTATGGAAGTTGAAATAGATTCGCTTACTCTAACATAGTTTTTTGCACCATAATTATAACCTGCAATTGGTAAAAAACCTTGGGTAACTCCTAATATAGGAAATAAAGCAAACATTAACATGCGACTTATAATTCCATAAACAGCAACAGAGTGTTCTCCTCCATGAATGAATAAAGTGTGATTTAATATTATAGATAAGATTGCCACAACGCCTTGTCTTGCAAATGTTACAAAACCTAATGAGCCGATTTCTGAAACTAATTTTAAATCAATAAAATAGTGTTTTAACTGTAAGCGCAGTTCACTTTTAAAAATGAAAAACCATAAAATAAATGCAAAACACATAAAATAGGAAATAGAGGTAGCTAATGCAGCTCCAAACATTCCTAAATTCATGAATTTAATAAAGATAATATCTAAAATTATATTACTAAACGCTGGAATAATCATAGCTATCATGGCAAACTTTGGTTTACCTTCTGCCCTAATAACCGTATTTCCCATCATACAAAGCGCTAAGAAAGGCACACCATATAAAACAGGCATAAAAAATTCTTTTGCCGGTTTCATTATTGCTCCATTTGCTCCAAAAAGCAATAAAACTTCTTCCGAATAAAATGCACCAATAATTACTGCAATGACAGCTAAATTAAGCGTCATCATAATCTGATTTCCAAAAGTTTTTAAAGCTTTCTCTTTATCATTTGCTCCTAAAGCTCTCGAAATTATGGAACTTCCTCCTATTCCTAAAGCCATTCCTAATGAAGAAATTAGAAATGTTATTGGTAATACAACAGAAACTGCAGCAATTGCCAAAGAACCAATCCATTGTCCAACAAAAATGGTGTCAATAAGAATATTAACAGACATAAACAATATACCTATAGCAGCAGGTACCGATTGTTTAATTAGTAATTGTTTAATACTTAATGTACCTAATTCTGTTGAAGAAACAGCCATTATTTAGTTTCTTTGTTATTTTGAAATGCCCATTGATCTACCCAACGGCTTAAAGTTTGTGCCCAATCATCATCATCATTTAAACAAGGAATTGCTAAAAATTCTTCACCACCATGTGCTTTAAATTCGTGATTAGCTTCCATAGCAATTTCCTCTAAAGTTTCTAAACAATCTGAAACGAAAGCTGGAGTTACAACGGCTAATTTTTTAATTCCTTTTTCTGGCATTTTGTTAATTTCAACATCAGTATAAGGTGTTAGCCATTTGTCTCCTGCTAAACGCGATTGAAAGGTTTGGCTGTATTTTCCTTCTTCAATACCTAAAAATTCAACCACTTGTTTTGTAGTTTCATAACATTGATGACGGTAACAAAATTCGTGTGCTGGTGAAGGCGTATTACAACAACTTCCGTCAATTTTACAGTGACTTTTTGTGATATCTGTTTTACGAATGTGACGCTCTGGAATTCCGTGATACGAAAACAATAAATGATCGTATTCAAATCCTTCTAAGTGTCTTTTTATTGAATTTGATAAATCTCGGATATAATCTTTTTGGTTGTAAAAAGCAGGAATTATCGTAAAACTCATATGAGGAAACTTTTCTTTACGTAATTTTTCCGCTAACACTAAAATAGTTTCTGTTGAAGCCATAGCGTGTTGAGGATACAAAGGGAATAACAAAACTTCAGTAATTCCTTGATCGTTTAGTTTTTGCAAACCACTTTCAATACTAGGATTTCCATAACGCATTGCTAGTTCAACAGGAACACTAACTTGTTTTTGAATCTTAGCTTGTAATCTTTTTGACAAAACGATTAAAGGAGAACCTTCATCCCACCAAATTTTTGCATAAGCTGCTGCTGATTTCTTAGGTCTTGTTTGTAAAATAATTCCTCTTACTAATAAAGCTCTTAATAAAAATGGAACGTCAATTACGTATTTATCCATTAAAAATTCATCTAAATATGGCTTTACATCTTTTGGTGTTGGACTTTCTGGCGATCCTAAATTTACTAATAATACTCCTTTTTTCATTTTTTATATTGTAATTTAAACATTTCTTTTTCGCTCTATAAAAGTAAAAAGTCTTGCTCTTAATTATTTACTATTATTCTTTTTTTTATCTATTTGGTATATCATTTAAACCAATGATTAAACATTAAGATTTAAATTCATTAAATACTTTTTAGGCGTAATTCCATACTTTTTCTTAAAAGCAGCTATAAAATGACTTGAAGTACTATATCCAATTTGCAAACCAACTTCATTAACATTATAAGATCCGCTTTCTAATAACTTGCGTGCCGATTCCATTTTATAATCAAACAGAAAACTATAAACGCTATCTCCATAGATTTGTTTGAAGCCTGTTTTAAGTTTCTTTAAATTCAAACCTACTTGATCTGCTAATTCTTGAAGTCCTGGCGGTTCTGCCATATTTGCAATTACAATTTCCTTGGCTTTCTTAATTTTCAATACATTTTCTTCATCAATTAAAAACGGACATTGTTCAGCGTTTGGATCTTCATTTCTGTTAAAATACAAACTTAACAATTCATAACCTTTCCCTTTTAAGTATAAATTTTTAATTGATGAATTCTGATTATAATGAAATATTTGGTTTAATACAATTGCCATTGAAGGACTTATATCTTCTTCGCCATAATACTTTTTATCTAGATTCTCTTCACTAAGAAAGGGAATGTGCTCAGCTTCATTAGAAAACAACGTATGAAACTTTTTAATTGAAACTAATACTGAAATAATCCAAGAGTTAGGGTCAATTTCTAAATGTAATGGCAGCTCTTTTTGAGGATTATAAAGTAATAAAGATTTCTCAGCATTTAAATCTAACTTATAAGTTCCATTATTAAAGTTAAACCTAGCGCTTCCTTTAACATTAAAGTGAAATTGGATTAACCCTGTTTTAACCTGTTTTTCAACATGTTGCACCTCATTTGAATCGTTTTGAAAACGAATCAAAATAAAATCTTGTTCAACTTTAATTTCTTCTACTGAACTCATAGCGTTGTTTTTGATTTAATTTAATTCTTCTTTTTAAATTGACTTATTTAGAACAACTCTAAATAAAACAAGTTTAAAGTGTTGATTATAGTACAAAAATAGTGGTTTTTTAAATTAAACAATTCTTTTTATCAAAAAAAACATCTATCGTTAAAAAAAGCACTTTAAGCGTTGTTTTTATAAAATGGATAAAAGTAAATTTGTATTCCTTTTATTTAAGGACCAAACTATGGATACAAATACTTTAGGAAAATACTCAACGTTCTATGCAGTAGGCTTAAGTTATAAAAAAGCTGATGCCGAAATGCGTGGAAAATTTAGTTTAGACGAAAATGCTAAAATAAATTTATTAAACCAAGCGAAAGAAGAAGGAATTGAAAGTTTATTAGTTACCTCAACATGTAATAGAACTGAAATTTATGGGTTTGCCCAACATCCTTTTCAACTGATAAAATTACTTTGTGAAAATAGCCAAGGAACTGTTGAAGATTTTCAAAAAGTAGCTTACGTACACAAAAACAAAGAAGCTTTAAACCATCTTTTTAGAGTTGGAACCGGATTGGATAGTCAAATTTTAGGTGATTTTGAAATCATTTCTCAAATTAAACAAGGATTTGTTGAAAGTAAAAAAATGGGGTTAACTAACTCTTATTTAGAGAGAATAATTAATGCTGTAATTCAAGCTAGTAAAAAAGTAAAAAATGAAACAGAAATAAGCTCTGGAGCAACTTCTGTATCATTTGCTTCTGTTCAATATATAATGAATAATGTTCCAGATATTGGAAATAAAAACATTTTACTTTTTGGAACTGGAAAAATAGGTAGAAACACATGTGAAAACCTTGTAAAACACACTAAAAACGAACACATAGTTCTTATTAACAGAACAAAAGAAAAAGCTGAAAAAATAGCAGGAAAATTTAATTTGATTGTAAAAGACTATGCTGATTTACAAATAGAAATTCAAAAAGCAGATGTTTTAGTAGTAGCAACTGGAGCTCAAAATCCAACAGTTGATGCTGAAATATTAAAGCTTAAAAAACCTTTATTAATTTTAGATTTATCTATTCCTAAAAACGTAAATGAAGACGTAAAAATCAACAAAGATGTTACGTTAGTTCATTTAGATGATTTATCTCAAGTTACAGACGAAACAATTGAAAAAAGAAAAGAACATATTCCGGCAGCAGAACAAATAATTGAAGAACTTATTACAGAGTTTTTGAACTGGTCTAAAACAAGAAGATTCGCACCAACTATTCATTCGCTAAAAGAAAAATTATCTACAATTAAACAATCAGAATTAAATTACCAACGAAAAAAATTGGATAATTTTAATGAAGAACAAGCTGAAATAATTAGCAATAGAATCATTCAAAAAATAACAACCCATTTTGCAAATCATTTAAAAGACGACAACACAATGGTAGATGAAAGTATTGAATGGATTGAAAAAGTTTTTCAGTTAAACAATTAAACTACTTCTTTTGAAAAAAACAATACGTATTGGAACAAGAGATAGTGAACTAGCACTATGGCAAGCTCACACTGTTCAAAAAAAACTTAATGACTTAGGCTACTTAACAGAAATAGTTGCTGTAAAGTCAACAGGAGATTTGATATTAGACAAACCTTTATATGAATTAGGCATCACAGGAATTTTTACTAAGACTTTAGACATAGCAATGCTAAAAGGTGAAGTAGATATTGCTGTACATTCAATGAAAGATGTCCCAACTTCATTGCCAATTGGAATTGTTCAAGCAGCGGTATTAGAAAGAGCCAATACATTAGACATTTTAATTCATAAAGGGAATTTAGATTTTTTAAATTCAGAAGCAACAATTGCCTCTGGGAGTTTAAGAAGAAAAGCACAATGGTTAAGCAAATATCCAACACATAAAGTAGAGGATTTACGTGGAAATGTGAATACTAGAATGCAAAAATTGAAAGATAATAACTGGAATGGCGCTATTTTTGCAGCCGCTGGCTTAGAAAGAATTAATTTAAAACCAAGTGAATTTTTAGACCTAACCTGGATGGTTCCTGCTCCTGCTCAAGGTGCAATGGTTGTTGTTGCAATGGAAAACGACGATTTTACAAGAGATGCTCTTGCTAAATTAAATAACAAGGACACTGAAATTTGTACTTATATCGAACGTCAATTTCTTAAAACTTTAGAAGGAGGTTGTACTGCTCCAATTGGTGCTTTAGCAACTATAAATGAAAAACAAATAAATTTTGAAGGCGTTTTGTTTTCTTTAGACGGAAAACAAAAGTTTACCATTAAAAAAAGTTGTAATTTTGATTCTTACATTGATTTTGGGCAAAATTGCGCAAAGGAAATATTACAAAACGGAGGAAAGCCATTAATGGAAGAACTTCGCAAACAACTAAAGGTGAAATAAGCGCTTCAAAAATGGAAAAAGAATCCTTAATCAATTACTTATACCGTTTTTTCGACATCATTGTCTTATTATTTATAGTATTTGACTTTGGATATGATTTTGAAGAAAACTATAATTCTCCTCACGTAATAGGACTTCTAACACTTTCTATTGGTTTACTTGCTTTTAATGCTTTTAAGTTTTTTACTTACAAATATGAAAGCAATAAAAAAGTAGTTTTAGTTAACTTCATTATTTTAACAGTTATGATAGTGCTATCTACTTTCATAGCAATTATAAACAAAGACTTTAGTTGGAGTTATATTCTTCAAAA
The DNA here is from genome assembly GCA_002862805.1 of Flavobacteriaceae bacterium. Classification (GTDB taxonomy): domain Bacteria; phylum Bacteroidota; class Bacteroidia; order Flavobacteriales; family Flavobacteriaceae; genus Flavobacterium. Next base: position 17,600 of record PKEA01000063.1, read on the forward strand.
AATAAAACCTATATTAGAAGGAGGTTTAATCATTTACTTTTTATTGAGGTTAATGATATTAGTACGTCATATTTATGACATTTACTTTAACCCAGCTATTGTATTTGTAGGTAGTTTTATGATTTTAGCGCTTTCCGGAGCTTTTTTATTAATGATGCCAAGTGCAACTTCAAACGGTATTTCTTTTACAAATGCAATATTTACTGCAACAAGCGCTGTTTGTGTTACAGGGCTTGCGGTTGTAGACACCGCAAAAGACTTTACTTTAATAGGGCAATCCATAATACTTGTATTGATTCAATTAGGAGGAATAGGAATATTAACATTTACATCGTTCTTTGCCTTTTTTTTTAGAGGTGGATCAACTTTTAAAGAAGGGTTAAATACAAAAGATTTTATTGCTCAAGAAGGGTTAAAGGATGTATTTAGAGCAGCTCTTAATGTGGTAATATTTACAATTGGAGTTGAAATTGTTGGAGCTATTTTTATTTACTCATCAATATTAGACAATCCAAACATTGATAATCAGTTTTTCTTTTCTATTTTTCATTCTATTTCTGCATTTTGCAATGCGGGGTTTTCCATTTTACCAAATGGTTTATACGATGAAAGCATACGATTTCATTACTATTTTCAATGGATCATAATGATACTTGTTATTTTTGGAGGACTTGGTCACAACATTGTTTTCAACTTTTACCAATATTTAAAAACATATATTATAGAATTGTTTGACAAAAAAATAATTCATAAACAAGTACCTATAATTACTTTAAACACTAAGATTGTAATATACACAACTATAATTTTATTATTTGCAGGTTGGATATTTTTATTTGTTTCAGAATACAACAATACAATGTTAGAGCACAATACAGTGTTTGGAAAAATAACAAATGCAGCATTTAATTCTGTAACACCGAGAACAGCAGGGTTTAACACTGTAGACTATACTAAATTTACTGTTCCTTCATTATTATTTATAATATTTTTAATGTGGATTGGAGCATCTCCCGCATCAACAGGAGGTGGAATAAAAACAAGCACGTTTGCGCTGGCAACTTTAAATATTTTTGCAGTTGCAAAAGGAAAAAACAGAATACAATTTAGAGGAAGAAGAGTTTCTATAGAATCTACATCAAGAGCTTTTGCCATTTTATGCATTTCATTAATTGTAATAGGAATAGCAATTATGGCTTTATTAATACTAGAACCAGAAGGAACACCTTTATTAACTGTTGCATTTGAATGTTTTTCTGCATTTAGTACAGTTGGATTAAGTTTAAACTACACACCAACTCTATCTGAACCAAGTAAATATGTAATTATAGCAACGATGTTTATTGGAAGAATAGGAATGCTCAATTTAATGATTGGTTTATTACGTCAAATGAACCACCAGTTTTATGAATACCCAAAAGAGAATATATTAATTAACTAATGTTAATACTATGAAAATTATAGTTTTTGGTTTAGGAAATTTCGGAATGTCATTATCGCTAAGTTTAACTGAAACGGGAAATGAAGTAATAGGAATAGACAAACAAATGGACAAAGTGAATCTTGTAAAAGATAAAATTTCTCATGCAATTTGTATGGATTCAACAAATGAATTAGCATATGAAGCTGTTCCATTAAAAGATGCAGATAAAGTAGTTGTTGCAATTGGAGAAAGTGAAGGGGCTGCAATTATTACAACGGCAATTATTAAAAAATTATCTAATGTAAAAATCATAAGTAGAGCACTATCTCCCATTCATGATACGGTACTTGAAGCAATGGGTATTCATAGTATCATTCATCCAGAACAAGAAAGCGCAGATAGGCTAACAAAACAAATTAACTTTAAATCTACTTTAGAAAATTATCAATTAGATGATAATTACACCATTTCTGAAGTAAAAGCAAGGAAAGAATTTATAGGCAAAACACTTGAAGAGTTAGACTCAATCGACAAATATCGATTAACCCTTGTAACCATTATTAGGAAAAAAGAAAAAAGGAATTTAATTGGTAAAAAAAATACAATAAAAGAATCTATCGGTAGGCCATCACCAGAAACAGTAATAGAAGAATGCGATATTTTAGTGGTTTATGGAAACAATAAAGACATTGAAAAATACTGTTTAGGACAAGAAGAATACGACATTACCAACAAAAACAGTAATTAATGAATTCTATTTTATCTACAAAAAAACTCTCAGAAAATCAAAAACAAATATTGATTAATCATTCATTTGCATTAACTGAAGAGAGCTTTATAGAAACTAAAATAAAAGAATTTAAACTAGAGAACATCAACCAAAATTTGATTTTTACCAGTCAAAATGCCGTATTAAGTCTTTTAAAAAATTCAAAATGGGAATCTTTAAAAAGTAAACCTGTTTTTTGTGTGGGTTTAAAAACCAAAGATTTACTAACGGAAAATGGATTTAATGTCATTGCATTTACAGGTTATGCAGCTGATTTAGCCGAAATTATTTCTCTAATTTATGCTAAAGAAACCTACACTTTCTTTAACGGAAATTTACGCAGAGATATTTTGCCAAATTCACTAAAAGAAAATAAAATAACATTCAACGAAATTGAAGTGTATGAAACCAATTTAACTTCAAAGAAAATAAAAACAAAAAACGATGGAATATTATTTTTTAGCCCATCGGCAGTAGAAAGTTATTTGAAATTAAACACAATAAAAGACGAAATATGCTTTTGTATTGGCGAATCTACATCAGAAGCATTAGAAAACAAGAATATAACAAATATTATAATTGCAGAAAGACCAACTGTCGAAGATGTAATTAACGACGTAGTAGAACATTATACACAAGAAAATGATTAAAAACGACTTATTTTTAAGAGCATTAAATAACGAAACTGTAGAACGCCCACCAGTTTGGATGATGCGTCAAGCGGGAAGATATTTGCCAGAATTTATGGCAATTAAAGAAAAATATGATTTTTTCACACGTTGTAAAACACCAGAATTAGCTTCTGAAATTACAGTACAACCTATTCGAATTGTAAAACCAGATGCTGCCATTTTATTTTCAGATATCTTAGTAATTCCTCAAGCAATGGGAATTCATGTAGAGTTAGAAGATGGAATTGGACCTGTTTTACCAAATCCTATTCGCAAAGCTTCAGATGTTGATAATGTTTTCATCCCAGATATCAATGAAACATTAGGTTATGTTATGGATGCAATTGACATGACTAGAGAAAAACTAAATAATGAAGTTCCGTTAATTGGTTTCGCAGGTTCGCCATGGACCATTTTTTGTTATGCAGTAGAAGGAAAAGGTTCTAAAAGTTTTGATAAAGCAAAAGGGTTCTGTTTTACTAACCCTGTTGCGGCACATAATTTATTACAAAAAATTACAGATACAACTATTTTATACTTAAAAGAAAAAGTAAAACACGGTGTAAACGCGGTACAAATTTTTGACTCTTGGGGAGGAATGTTGTCTCCAACAGATTATACAGAATTTTCATGGAATTACATGAACCAAATTGTGGAAGCTTTAGCACCAGAAACTAAAGTTATTGTATTTGGAAAAGGATGTTGGTTTGCATTAAACGATATGGCAAAATCAAAAGCGTCTGCAATTGGAGTAGATTGGACTGTTTCTCCAAAAAATGCACGTTATTTAACTGGCGGAAAGAAAACCTTACAAGGAAATTTCGACCCTTCACGTTTATTATCTCCAATTCCTGTAATTAAGAAAATGGTACACGAAATGATTGACGAATTTGGCCCAGACAACTACATCGTTAACCTTGGCCATGGAATTTTACCAAACATTCCTGTAGACCACGCAAAAGCATTTGTAGAAGCAGTTAAAGAGTATAAAAGAAAGTAGTTGAGTTGACAGTTAAAAGCTGTTTGCTAAAAGCTTAAAAAATGAAAAATAAATTTTACGCATATATTCAACAATTACAAGATCAAATTTGCAAAGGTCTTGAAGATATTGATGGAAAAGGTTTCTTTAAAGAAGATTTATGGAAACGTCCAGAAGGTGGTGGTGGAAGAACACGCGTAATTGCAAACGGAAAGGTTTTTGAAAAAGGCGGGGTAAATATTTCTGCTGTTCACGGAAAGTTGCCTGATTCTATGCAAAAACTTTTTAATGTTGGAGAAGCTGATTTTTTCGCTTGCGGATTAAGTTTAGTAATTCATCCTAAAAGCCCAATGGTTCCAACGGTTCATGCCAATTGGAGATATTTTGAAATGTATGACGAAAATGGAAAAATAATCAATCAATGGTTTGGAGGCGGACAAGATTTAACGCCTTATTACTTGTTTGAAGAAGACGCAAAACATTTTCATGAAACCTGTAAAACAGCTTGCGACAAACATAATCCTGAGTTTTATCGGAATTATAAAAAGAAATGCGATGAATACTTTTGGAATGCACACCGAAATGAAGCTCGTGGAATTGGTGGTTTATTCTTTGATTATTGCAAAGAAACAGATGAAATGAAAATGGAAGATTGGTTCAACTTTGTAACTGAAGTTGGAAATAGTTTTCTAGAAGCTTATGTACCAATTGTTGCAAAAAGAAAAGATTTACCTTTTTCTCCAGAACAAAAAAAGTGGCAAGAAATTCGTCGAGGTCGTTACGTAGAATTTAATTTAGTTCACGACAAAGGAACTCTATTTGGACTTAAAACCAACGGTAGAATCGAAAGTATATTAATGAGTTTGCCACCACATGTTCAATGGGTTTATGATCATCATCCTGAAGAAGGAAGTGCCGAAGAAAAATTAATCAAAATATTAGAAAACCCTATTGATTGGGTTTAAAAATAGAAAAGCAGTAATTAATTCTAAATTACTGCTTTTTCATTTTATATAATTATTAAAATTAATCTAAATATTCAATCAAATCTAATGTTTGTAAAATGATATTTTTATCAGACGTATTCGAATTTAAATTCATTTCAAATTTCATTTTGTTGTGCTTTAATGATTTTGATGATTTAAAATCAAAAGAATTAAATTGCTTTTTAAACTCTAACATTGCTTTTTTCTCTTTTTCTGAGGTTATTTCATCTGAAAAAAGATCAATTAACTGACCTATAAATAAATTACCATGTAAATAATTTTTCTTTAAATTTTTCTTTACACTTTTTGAAAAATCAGAAGTTTTACCCTTATTTAAATAATCAATTCCATTTGTAACGACAATTACATCTTTATCTTTAATAATTTTTAAATTTCCAACAGGAGTAGATTCTGTAATTTCAAAATAATCATTATTTTCAATTAAGTATCCTTTTCTAATTCCTAGTTTTAATAACTTATCTCCTAGTGTAGGATGTGTTGAAGTAAATATAAATGTAAAAACAGGTCTAGATTTGTTTACCACTTTCTCTTCAATTACTTCATCATAATTTTCATCATAACTATAAGTTGTAACTGTATCTTCATACTTCTCTATATTGTGTAAAAACATACTAAAATCACCATCATAAATAGTAGAAATAGCATCTTCATCAATAATAGTAGTCATTAAATCTATCATTAAACCCTTATCTTCACTTTCTAGCGGAATACTCGATAGCATTTGCTCAGAAATTTCTGGATATTTATTTAAAATTTCTTTAGTATTTACATGATAAGACATATAACCTAATGGAGTATTTTTAGGAAAATAATTAAAAACATTCTTGTTGATTTTTCTGTCAACAACTTTATTCATAATGTTTGCTAAAGGAGTTGAATACTCAATAGTTTGTTCTAAGCGAGCTTTGTCATTTTCAAAATAAAAATCAGCATTTAATCCTTTTACAGCATGTTCAACAGGTTTTTGTTCTATTAATGTATTATTTAAACGCGCTACCGATTTAAAAAAATATGATAATGAATTTAAATTTGAAAAAGTTGAACCATAGTTTAACCAACATGAAATATCAGCTTTTACATTAATTTTATTAGATGTAGGAAACTTAAAACCATCTTTAAATAATAAATCAATATTATATTCTTGTTGAATATTTTTTTTAAGATCTGTAAGTTGTTTTTCTTTAGCGTATTCTGTTTTTAAATTCTCAAAATAATCAAAATCAACCTCTTCACTCTCTTCTTCTGTTGCTTCAACAACATACTCTTCTTCATAATATTCTGACTCAGAAACTGGTGGTGGTGGCGGTAACTTTTCTATAATAAGTTCTGATTCTTCCTCATTATAAACATAATCTTCCGTATAATCATTATTATAACTTTCGTTATAAGCATAGTCTTGAGTAATTGTTTCATCTTTAATAGACAAAATTTCATAAATTACTAAATTTTCTCCATTCCAAGCTAGAGAATAATTTGAATGAGTCGACTTATAACTTGAGTAATTTTCGAATCTTTTAATACTTTCTTTTAAAGAATCAATTTCAATAAAATTATTTTGTTTCTCAATATTTTCATTAATATATTCTTCTAATTTAACTGTAGAAGTTAATGGAAGTGTAATTTGATAATATGAAATACTATCTGTAAAATTTCCATGAATAACCATTTTTTTAGAATCATCTATAAACGAAGTAAAATCACTTAGTTTAAGTTTTGAACTTTCTTTATTGAACTCTTTAAATGCTTTGTGCGAAAACAATTCATCAAGGGAAACTTTACTCGAAAATCGATCGGCATTAAATTGAATAAAATAATCATGCTTGTCTTGAGCAATTGCTAAAAACGGAATTAAAACGGCTAATAAGTAAAAAAACTTCTTCATAAATTATGGTGTAAATGATATTGTATTGTTCATTAAAGTATTGTTTTTCAAAACACTCCAAACGTTTTGTTTTAAAAAAACAGTTTTATTTGATTTTGAAACTTTTGCATTTTGATTTTTTATTTTTGAAACTTCTTTTTCAAATGAATAAATAGCAATAATATTGGCTTGCAATAAGTCTTCTTTTTTGTCTTCTTTTTCAACTATTTTTTTTGGAATAGGATAAGAAGCAATTCGCTCAAAATTTCCATTAATATTAGCAAAATGAACTAAGTCGTTACTTTTGTCCATACTATTTAACACAGAATTTAAAGCATTTATAGAATTATAGCTGAATTTAAAAGTAAAAATATAACTATTGAAATCATACTTTGTTGAAATATTAGAAATTCCTTCAATTTGAGAAGATTTAGACCTAAACTCAGCAAGTTTTGTTTTTATTTCATCTTCATTTGGAATGGTAACTCCATCTACTTCTTCTAACCAAATAGCCGATTTTGTCTTAAACCAAGATTTTGAAAAATCAACAACAAGCGTATAATTACCACTATTATTATTTTTGTGGTAAATACGCTCAGTTACATCAAAACAACTTGTAAAAATGAAACAAAGAAATAAAAGTAGTATTTTATTCATTTTCCAAAAATAAGATATAAAATTCAATAATCCTTTTCATCAGCAATAGTTAACTAATTAAAATGTCCTTTAGATATAATTAATTAACTTTGTATAGATAAATTTAATGAATGAAAAATCATTAAAAAACAAATATTATGTTCCCATTAAGAAGAAATAGAAGATTAAGAATAAATGAATCTATAAGAAGTTTAGTTAGAGAAACCAGCCTAAGTCCGGCTGATTTTATGTTCCCAATGTTTATTGCAGAAGGTGAAAATGTAAAAATTGAAATCCCTTCAATGCCAGGAATATTTCGTCGTTCAATTGACTTAACAGTTGAAGAAGTTAAAGAATTATTCGATTTAGGAATAAGAGCCGTAAACATTTATGTAAAAGTTGATGATTCACTAAAAGATAACACCGGAAAAGAAGCTTGGAATGATAATGGTTTAATGCAAAGAGCTATAAAAGCTATCAAATTAGCATGTCCTGAAATGATTGTTATGCCTGATGTTGCTCTTGATCCTTATTCTATTTATGGTCATGATGGAATTATTGAAGATGGCGATGTTGCCAATGATGCTACAAATGATGCATTAGTAAAAATGGCTGTTTCTCATGCAAAAGCTGGAGCCGATTTTGTGGCACCAAGTGACATGATGGACGGAAGAGTTTTGCGTTTACGCGAAGGTTTAGATGCTGCCGGATTTCATAATGTAGGAATCATGAGCTATTCAGCTAAATATGCTTCTGCTTTTTATGGTCCTTTTCGAGATGCTTTAGATTCTGCTCCAAAAGAGGCTGATATTGAAGTTCCAAAAGATAAAAAAACCTATCAAATGGATTATGCAAATCGTATTGAAGCCATTAAAGAAGCGCTTTCTGATGTTGAAGAAGGAGCCGACATGGTTATGGTTAAACCAGGAATGGCTTATTTAGACATTGTAAGAGAAGTTAAAAATGCTGTGAATATTCCAGTAACCGTTTTTCAGGTTTCTGGGGAATATGCTATGGTTAAAGCTGCTGCTGAAAGAGGTTGGTTAGACCATGATAAAATAATGATGGAACAATTAATGTGTATCAAAAGAGCTGGTGCAAGTTTAATTTCTACTTATTTCGCCAAAGAAGCAGCTATACTATTAAATAAAAAATAAGTTTTTTTGAGATTTGAAAAGAAAATTAATTAGAAAATCTTAATATTTGCTTCCTCAATTTATATTAAGTATTTTAGACTTTTAAAAACTATATATTAATGACACTATTAATTATTTACGCAGTAACTTCCATTTTTTTCTCATTCTTATGTTCTATATTGGAAGCTGTTCTATTAAGTGTTACACATACTTTTATTACAGTAAAAAAGAAAGAAAATAAAAGTTATGCTACTAAATTAGAATTACTAAAAAGCGATATCGACAAACCGTTAATTGCTATTTTAACATTAAATACAATTGCACATACAGTAGGCGCAATTTTAGTAGGTGTTCAAGCAGAAAAAACATTTGGAAACGGAAATAATTCGGTAGCAATTGTTTCATCATTAATGACTTTTTTAATTTTAGTTTTATCTGAAATTATACCAAAAACAATTGGCGCAAAATTCTGGAAACAATTAGCCGGTTTTACCACAACAACTCTAAATATATTAATATTTCCATTAAAAATAACTGGAGTTTTATGGTTACTTCAATTGACTACAAAATTAATTGGAGGCTCTGGACATGTTTCTATTCTTAGCAGAGATGACTTTTCTGCAATGGCTGATTTAGCCGAAAAAGAAGGCGTTTTTAAAGCTTCTGAGTCTAAAGTATTGAAAAATTTATTAGCTCTTGATTCTGTTTTTGCAAAAGATATTATGTCGCCAAGAACTGTTGTAAAAATAGCTAATAGCATAACTACTATTGAAGATTTTTATAATGAAAATAAAAACCTGCGTTTTTCGAGAATTCCTATTTACCAAAAAAATTCAGATAACATTATTGGTTTAGTTTTAAAAACCGATATTTTAGATGCTATGATTAATAATAATGGAGATGCAATTTTAGAAAGTATTAAACGACCAATTGTTTTAACTAAAAGAAACCAACCTATCCCTCAATTATTTGAAGAATTAATCCAAAATAAAAACCACATGGCTGCTGTTTTAGACGAATATGGTTCATTTAGCGGTTTAATCACACAAGAAGATGTTATTGAAACACTTTTAGGTCTTGAAATTATGGACGAAAGTGATTCGGTAGAAGATTTACAGGAACTTGCAAAAAAGAACTTGGAGAAGAGAATAGAAAAATTAAAAAATAACGAGTAACTAATTAATTTAATTTTTACATTTGTGTAATATATACGCCAAATTATTTATTACACGCCATGTTACAAAAAGAATTATACTACACGCTTGCGTTAATGCAGGTAGATGGAGTTGGTGATGTTGTCGCCAAAAAACTCATTCATCATTGCGGTTCTGCCGAAGCCGTTTTCCTATCTAAAAATACAACTTTAGCAAAAATTGAAGGTATTGGTAAGTCTTTACTTAAAAATCTTCAAGATAAATCTGTTTTTGAAAAAGCGGAAAAAGAAATTCAATTTATTGAAAAAGAGAATATTCAAACTCTTTACTTTCAAGAAGAAAATTACCCAAATCGATTACAAAACTGTTTTGATAGTCCTGTTTTATTATTCCAATCTGGAAATATTGATTTATCTAACAGAAAAATAATCAACATAGTTGGAACCCGACAAATAACAAGCTACGGCTCGGCAATAACACAAAAACTAATTGAAGACATAGCGCCATTAAACCCTATAATTGTAAGTGGATTTGCTTATGGTGTAGATATTCATGCACATCAAGTAGCTATGGATTACGGCTTGCAAACCATTGGAGTTTTAGCTCATGGTTTAAATCAAATTTATCCTAAAAATCACAAAAAATACATTGCTAAAATGGAAGAAAACGGTGGTTTTTTAACTGAGTTTTGGAGTACTTCGCAACCAGATAGAGAAAATTTTGTAAAACGAAATAGAATTGTCGCCGGAATGACCGAAGCTACAATTGTAATTGAAAGCGCTGAAAAAGGCGGCTCACTAATTACTGCACAAATAGCAAACGATTATAATCGAGATGTGTTTGCTGTTCCTGGAAGAACTACTGATAAATATAGTCAAGGCTGTAACAACTTAATCAAAACCCAACGCGCACATTTATTGCACTCTGCAGCTGATTTAGTTTATATTTTAAATTGGGAGTTGAGAAAGAAGGAAGAAAATGCTATCCAAAAACAATTGTTCATGTCGTTAGAACCAGAAGAACAAAAAATATACGACTATCTTTTAAAAACCGGTAAAGAAGATATAGATTCTATTGCCATAGCTTGTGAGTTACCAACGTATAAATTATCTTCTCTACTACTCAATATGGAATTGAAAGGGGTAATAAAACCTTTGCCTGGAAAATTGTTTGAAGTTGTTTAATAAAAAAGTCCCGCAAAATGCAGGACTTTTTTATTAAAATATTTAATCTTCAATTTTATCTTTCATTACAAAAGATTCCATGAATTTCGTAGTGTAATTTCCAGCCACATAATCTGGCTCGTCCATTAATTGTCTATGGAACGGAATTGTAGTTTTAATTCCTTCAATAACGAATTCATCTAAAGCACGTTTCATTTTGCTTATAGCTTCTTCTCTAGATTGTGCTGTTGTGATTAACTTAGCAATCATAGAATCGTAATTTGGCGGAATTGTATATCCCGAATACACATGTGTATCTAATCGAACTCCATGTCCTCCAGGTGTATGCAATGTAGTAATTTTTCCAGGCGAAGGTCTAAAGTCATTATATGGATCTTCAGCATTAATACGACATTCTATTGAATGTAACAATGGAAAATAGTTTTTACCTGAAATAGGAATTCCGGCTGCAACCATAATTTGCTCACGTATCAAATCAAAATCAATAACTTGTTCTGTAATAGGGTGTTCTACTTGAATACGCGTATTCATTTCCATAAAATAGAAATTTCTATGCTTATCTACTAAAAACTCAACCGTTCCCGCACCTTCATACTTAATGTATTCAGCAGCTTTTACAGCAGCTGCACCCATAGCATTACGCAATTCATCAGTCATAAAAGGAGAAGGAGTTTCTTCAGTTAATTTTTGATGACGGCGTTGTACCGAACAATCTCTTTCAGATAAATGACACGCTTTACCAAATGAATCACCTACAACTTGAATTTCAATATGTCTTGGCTCTTCGATAAGTTTTTCCATATACATATCGTCGTTTCCGAAAGCAGCTTTACTTTCTTGACGAGCAGATTCCCAAGCATTTTTTAAATCTTCTTTTTTCCAAATAGCACGCATACCTTTTCCACCACCACCAGCAGAAGCTTTAAGCATTACTGGATAACCGGTAGTTTCTGCAACTTTTTCACATTCTTCATAAGTAGCAATAATACCTTCACTTCCTGGTACACATGGAACGCCAGCTTCAATCATTGTAGATTTTGCATTGGCTTTATCTCCCATTCGATCAATCATTTCTGGAGAAGCTCCAATAAATTTGATTCCGTGTTCTTGGCAAATTTTAGAAAATTTAGCATTTTCAGAAAGAAAGCCATATCCCGGATGAATAGCATCCGCATTAGTAATTTCTGCAGCAGCAATAATATTTGACATTTTTAAATATGACAAATTACTCGCCGCTGGACCAATACAAACCGCTTCATCTGCAAAACGTACATGCAAACTTTCAGCATCAGCAGTAGAATAAACAGCTACTGTTTTGATGCCCATTTCCTTACAAGTTCTAATTACACGTAGTGCAATTTCACCTCTATTGGCAATTAATATTTTTTTAAACATCTTTTTTAAATTAGATAATTAGACAATTGGATTGTTGGATTTATAGATAATTCGAAAGTATTTTTCTAATTATCTAAAAACCTAAAAACCTAAATTTAAGATGGATCTACTAAGAATAAAGGTTGATCAAATTCAACTGGTGAAGAATCGTCAACTAATATTTTAACGATTTTACCTGAAACCTCAGATTCAATTTCGTTAAACAATTTCATAGCTTCAATAACACATAAAACATCTCCTTTAGCAATTGTAGTACCTACTTCTACAAAAACAGGCTTATCTGGCGATGGTTTTCTATATAAAGTACCAATAATTGGAGACTTAACAGTGATGTATTTTGAATCCTCATCAGCTGGTACTGCGGCAACTGGTGCGGCAGGCGCTGTTGGAGCAACTGGTTGAGGTGCTGCTGCTTGTGGTAATGCTGCTGAAACAGGAACTTGTTGTATATAAGTTGTTTCACCTCCTTCTGGAGTTGTTTTAATAGTGATTTTAAAATCATCCATTTCTAATTTAACTTCCGTAGCTCCAGATTTTGAAACAAATTTGATTAAATTTTGAATTTCTCTAATATCCATAATGTTACTATTTGATTTAGTTTGTTTGTTATTGCTTAGTATATGCCCATTTTAAGTAAATAGCTCCCCATGTGAAACCACCACCAAATGCTGCAAATATTATATTATCTCCTTTTTTTAATTGATTTTCAAAATCACAAAGTAATAATGGTAATGTTGCAGAAGTTGTATTACCATATTTTTGAATGTTAATTAGTACTTTAGAATCGTCTAATCCCATTCTGTTAGATGTAGCATCAATAATACGCTTATTTGCTTGGTGTGCTACTAACCAATTTACATCATCATGAGTAAGGCTATTACGTTGCATGATTTTTTCACTAACATCAGCCATTCCTGAAACTGCATATTTAAATACGGTTTTACCGTCTTGAAAAACATAATGCTGCTTGTTTTTTACCGTTTCTTCTGAAGGCGGCAAGATTGACCCTCCTGCTTCAATTTTAAGAAATTCTCTACCAATTCCATCACTTCTTAGAATTTCATCTTGCAAACCTAAACCTTCTTCATTTGGTTCAAACAAAACTGCTCCAGCACCATCACCAAAAATTATACATGTTGCTCTATCAGTATAATCAATAATAGATGACATTTTATCTGCTCCTATTAATAATACTTTTTTGTATTTCCCTGAAGTAATGTATGCTGAAGCGGTAGACATTCCGTAAAGAAAACTTGAGCAAGCTGCATGTAAATCGTATGCAAAAGCATTTGTTGCGCCTATTTGTGTAGCCACATAAACTCCTGTTGAAGCAACTGGCATATCTGGTGTAGCTGTAGCCATGATTACCAAATCAATCTCTTTTGGATCAAGATTAGCTTTTATTATTAAATCCTGAGCAGCTTTAATAGCAAGGAAGGATGTTCCTTGACCTTCTTCTTTTAATATTCTTCTTTCTTTAATACCTGTTCTGCTTGTAATCCATTCATCATTAGTATCTACTAATGTTTCTAGCACTTGATTAGACAAAACATAATCTGGCACATATGAACCTATTGCTGTAATTGCGGCAGTGATTTTAGTCATAAAAATATATTTTCCTTTCGAATTATATTTGATTTCGAAAAGTTGTGAAAATTACAAAAAAAAAGTCAAACGCAATAAATAGAGCCCGTTAAAATTTATAACGAGGTGTAATTAACAAAAAAACTCTCACTATGTGAGAGTTTTTCTCTATTTATAAAAACTGTATTAAGCTACAGCTTCCGTTTTATCAATAACTACTTGACCTCTGTAGTACATTTTACCTTCAGACCAGTAAGCTCTGTGATATAAATGCGCTTCTCCTGTTGTAGGGCAAGTTGCTATTTGCGGAACTGACGCTTTGTAATGTGTTCTTCTCTTATCTCTTCTTGTTTTCGAGATTTTTCTCTTTGGATGTGCCATTTTACTATATTATTTATCCGTTAATAGTTTTTTTAAATTTTCCCACCTTGGGTCAATATCTTCATTCACTTTATGCTCTTCTTTTGGAGCTAATTTATCTAATGTATCAAAAGCTTCTGTTTTAAGCGTTCCATCTTTTACTCCAGGATGAACTCTTTTAAAAGGAACTGACAAAACTATACTTTCATATATATATTGCGATACATTAAGTTGAAATTCACCATGAGGAAGAATTAATAGCTCTTCATTCTCATTATTAAATTCCTCTCCAAACTTTACAACAAGATTAAATTTTCCTTTAATTTTTAAATCAAAATCTTCTCCTGTCATATCACAAGGAACATTTACAGTTCCTTTATGAACAAAACACAACTCCATTATTGTGCTTTTCTTTTCTAACATCAAGCTGACTGTTACATCAACATTTTTGTATTCATCAAATTGAAATTCTTCAAAAAAAGAATCACCTATTTGATATTCAAACTGATGCTTGCCTTCTTTCAATCCAGCAAAAGGTATTAAAAACTCTTTTAAATTCTTCATAACATCAACTCTACCCTCTTAGGGGATGCAAAGATATAAAATTATTGTAAATTCAAACTCGTTATAAACATTTTTTTGTTTATAACTAATTTCGCTTTGTTTTTAAAGGGTTTTGCATAAGTTCTTGATACTCATTTCTCTTATAATAAACATCAATTGCCAAATATAATGCCTCTCTAAACGACATAGGATTAGCTAAATTCTTACCTGCAATTTCAAAAGCGGTTCCATGATCTGGAGAGGTACGGATTTTATTTAATCCTGCCGTATAGTTAACTCCTTTACCAAATGAAAGTGTTTTAAACGGAATCAACCCTTGATCGTGATACATTGCCAAAATTGCATCGTATTTTTCATATTGTGACGAACCGAAAAAACTATCTGATGCATAGGGCCCGAAAACCATCTCACCTTTGTCAAATAATTTTTTAATTGTTGGCTTAATCACATCATCATCTTCACTACCAATGACTCCGTTATCACCGCAGTGTGGATTTAAACCTAAAACTGCAATTTTTGGCTTAGAAATTCCAAAATCAGCTATTAAGCTTTTTTTAATAACCTCTAACTTCTTTACCAACAATTCTTCTGTTAATAATTTTGAAACTTCATTTACCGGAACATGATCAGTTAACAAACCAACTCTTAATCTATCACAAACCATCAACATAAGAGCATTTCCTTCTAATTCTTGATCTAAATAATCAGTATGTCCTGGGAATTTAAATTCTTCTGACTGAATATTATATTTATTAATAGGTGCTGTAACCAAAACATCAATTTCATTTCTTTTTAATGCATTTGTTGCCGCAACGAATGATTTTATAGCATACTTACCTACTTTTTCATCTGTAACACCAAAATCAATATTCACTCCTTCTTTCCAAACATTTAAAACATTAATTTTTCCATTTATCAATTGATCAAGAGAATCAATACCTTGAATACTTGAGGTAAGTGATAAGTTTTTCTTTAAAAAAGAAATAATTTTAACGTTCCCAAATATTACAGGAGTACAAAATTCTAAAACTCTACTATCTTCAAATGTCTTTAAAATAACTTCAGGCCCAATACCATTCAAATCACCTATTGAAATACCTACAATTATATTTTCTGCTTTTTTAACCATGATGAGTTCCTAATTTATGCTTACTTTTGAAGTGCAAATTTAGTAAAATAATATCAGTATGTTCACAGGAATAATAGAAACAATAGGACTAGTAAAAGAAATTGTAAAAGAGAATGACAATTTACACATTAAGATACAATCAAATATTACAAATGAACTAAAAATCGACCAAAGTGTTGCTCACAATGGGATATGTTTAACCGTTATCGCAATTAATGGCAATACATATACAGTAACAGCAATTAATGAAACTGTAAAAAAAACAAATATTAGCCAATTACTTCCTGGAGAAAATATAAATTTAGAAAGAGCAATGAAACTTGGCGATAGACTTGATGGACATATCGTGCAAGGCCATGTTGATCAGACTGGAAAATGCATTAATATTAAAGAAGACAACGGAAGCTGGATATTTACTTTTGAATATGATAAAAATTTAAACAACATCACTATAGAAAAAGGGTCAATTACCATTGACGGAACAAGTTTAACAGTTGTTGATTCAAAATTAAATGAATTTAGCGTAGCTATAATACCATATACTTTTGAGCATACAAATTTTAAAAACTACAAAAAAGGAACAATTGTAAATTTAGAATTTGATGTTATTGGAAAGTATGTAAAAAGAATTCAAGACTTAAGGTCATAAAAAAAGCTCTTATAAAGAGCTTTTTTTTGTTATAAAATATTTTCTTGTTAGTATGTAACCTAATCCTAAAGCAACAAAAAACATTACTACAATTCCACCATCAATAGGTAATCCCGGCGGCGGCGGCGGTGTAGGAGGTGGAGGCGTTTGAGAAAACATTAATTGGGAACTCAACATCACCATCAAAACTAAAACTATTTTTTGTATTGTTACTTTCATATGTCGTAAAAATATAAAAATTTTTATTCTACCAAAAGAAAAAAACTTTTTTTTAAAATTATTTTTTATTTGTTTAAAAGAATAATTCTACTCGTTTTCATTTATAAAACACGAAAATATAAATATTTTTATACTTTCCAACTATTTTATTAAAAAAAAGTTAAAAAAATCTTAATCTTTTTTATTGAGGTCACATCAAAACAACCTCATGTATTTTAAAATTGTGGTCCCACCTGGGCTCGAACCAGGGACCACCTGATTATGAGTCAGGTGCTCTAACCAACTGAGCTATAGGACCAGTTTGGTTTTTTTTATCCTTAACAAAACTTATTATTCTGTTAAGAGTGTGCAATATTACTACTAATTTTTATTTGACACAAGATTTTTTAATTTTTATTTTTTTGTTGCATCTTGGCACAATTCAATCAAAACACCATTTGTTGACTTTGGATGCAAAAAAACAACTAGCTTATTATCTGCTCCTTTCTTAGGAACATCGTTCAAAACTACAAAACCTTCCTTTTTTAACCTCTTAATTTCAGAATCAATATCTTCAACATCAAAAGCAACATGATGTATCCCTTCTCCTTTTTTCTCAAGAAATTTTGCTATTGGACTATCTTCATTAGTTGCCTCAAGTAACTCAATCTTATTTGGTCCATTCATGAAAAATGAAGTCTTAACCCCTTCACTCTTAACCTCTTCTTCTTTATAGGGTGGATTCCCAAAAAGTTTTTCAAACAAAACATTTGACTCCTTTAAACTTTTAACCGCAATTCCAATATGCTCAATTTTTTTCATTATATATGTTTTTTATTATCAATAAAAAATCTTTAATATTTGTAATGCAAAATAACAATAAGTTTTCGATTCTAAAAAAACTAAAAGATAAAACTCTTTTACGTATTTTTGCATCATGGAAACAAATAGACAAAAAAAATTCGGAACATTACTTCAAAATGATTTAGTAGATATTTTACAAGGAGAAGTACGTAAAAACGGAATGACTAATTTAATTATTTCTGTTTCAAAAGTAAATGTAACTTCAGATCTTTCAATTGCAAAAGTATTTTTAAGCGTATTCCCATCTGATAAAGGTGCCGAAATATTAGCTGCAGTTAAATCTAACACACCAATGATAAAACATGATTTAGCGCAAAGAGTAAAAAATCAGTTAAGAAAAGTACCTAATTTAGTTTTCTATATTGATGACAGTTTGGATTACATTGAAAACATAGACAAGGCATTAAAAGGAGAAGAAAATCCAGTTGAAAATCCAGAATTATTAGAAAAAAGAAAGAAAGCTTAAGTTGAATTTCTCTTTATACATAGCGAAAAGATATTTTTTAAGTTTTAGTAAAAACTCGTCTATAAATATAATTACCGGAATTGCATCGTTGGGAATTATTGCTAGTTCAATGGCATTACTAATCGTTTTGTCTGTATTTAGTGGTTTAAGAGATTTTAGTTTAAGTTTCACCAATGCCTCAGATCCTGATATTAAAATGCTTCCAAAATCAGGAAAAACAATTTTAATTACGGCAGAACAAGAAAAAGCCATAAAAAACTCCGCCTACATTTCAACCTATTCAAAAACAGTTGAAGAGAGAGTACTTTTTTATTATAATGAAAAAGAGCATGTTGCTTATTTAAAAGGTGTTGATTCACTATTTACAAAATCAAACTCGTTTAGCGATCAACTTTATACTGGAGATTGGTTTGAAACAGAAACTTCACAAGTTGTTGTTGGCTATGAAATTAGCAGAAAATTATCATTAGGATTATTTGATTTTAATAATGGCTTAGAAGTTTTTTCTCCAAAGCCAGGAAAAGGAACTATCGAAACCCCAGATGAAGCTTTCAACAAAACAGTATTACAACCAGTTGGTATTTACGCAATTAACGAAGAGATAGATAATAAATACGTATTTTGTGATATTGCCGTTTGTCAAAAACTCTTGGAATACAAAAAAAATCAGATTTCCTCAATAGAGTTTAAAAAGAAAAAAAACGTTTCTGACGAAGATGCCATATCTGAGCTAAACACCATTTTTAAAAACAAAACCGATTTCAAAACACGTATTCAACTAAATGATGCTTTATACAAAATGTTAAATACTGAAAACATTGCTGTATATTTAATTTTTACACTCGTAATCATAATAGCTCTTTTCAATTTAGTTGGAGCGCTAATTATGATGATTCTAGATAAAAAATCAAATTTAAAAACCCTTTATAACATTGGAACACCTGTAGAAAAATTACAATCTATTTTTCTTTACCAAGGAACTCTTTTAACTCTATTCGGTGGATTAATCGGAACCTTACTTGGCGTATTAATTGTTTGGATTCAACAACAGTATGAAATTGTAATGATTACCCCAACACTTGCATATCCAGTTATATTAGAATTGAAAAATATAGGAATTGTTTTATTTACAATACTTTTTCTTGGAATTTTCGCATCATGGATCGCAAGTACAAGAGTAAATAAAAATTTATTTTAACAAAAAAGCCTCAATGTAAAACATTAAAGCTTTTAGTACCTTGGGTGGGAATCGAACCCACACTCCGAAGAACACGAGTTTGAGTCGTGCGCGTCTACCAATTCCGCCACCAAGGCAAAAAATTAATTTTGTGAGTGCAAATGTAAAAAAAAATAATTCAATTCACAGAAAAATACTTTAAAATATCCTTTCAGAGTTCAATTTTATTACTAAATTTGCACCTCGTTTCAACAACACAACACTAACTAACTACTAAACAACAAATTAACATGTCATACCAAGAGCCCGAAGCAAAAATATTTGCATGTTCTCAAAGTGTGTATTTAGCTGAACAAATTGCTGAAAAGTATGGAGTTTCGCTAGGTAATATTACGTTCTCAACATATAGTGACGGAGAGTTTCAACCTTCTTTTGAAGAATCAATAAGAGGTCTAAGAGTTTTTTTAGTCTGCTCTACTTTTCCTAGCGCAGACAATTTAATGGAACTATTGTTAATGATTGATGCAGCAAAGAGAGCATCAGCAAGACACATAACAGCAGTTATTCCTTATTTTGGATGGGCAAGGCAAGACAGAAAAGACAAACCTAGAGTTCCTATAGGAGCAAAATTGGTTGCAAAACTTTTGGAGACTGCAGGAGCAACAAGAATAATGACAATGGATTTGCATGCAGATCAAATTCAAGGCTTCTTTGAAAAACCAGTAGATCATTTGTTTGCTTCTACTATCTTTTTACCTTATGTCAGAAGCTTAAACCTTGAGAATCTAACAATTGCTTCACCAGATATGGGTGGATCGAAAAGAGCATATGCTTATTCTAAATTTCTAGAATCAGATGTTGTAGTTTGTTACAAACAACGCAAAAAAGCAAATGTAATAGACACCATGGAGTTAATAGGAGATGTTAAAGGACGAAATGTTATCCTAGTAGACGATATGATTGATACTGGAGGAACATTAGCAAAAGCTGCCGATGTAATGATGGAAAAAGGGGCTTTAAGTGTCAGAGCAATTTGTACACATGCCATTTTATCTGGAGGTGCTTATGAAAAAATTGAAAATTCTCAATTATTAGAATTAATAGTTACCGATTCAATTCCATTAAAGAAAGAATCAAAAAAAATAAGAGTAGTGAGCTGTGCTCCATTATTCGCAGAAGTAATGCACATGGTGCAGAACAACAATTCCATTAGTGGAAAATTTTTAATGTAAACATTTATTAACTTAATTTATTTCAAATGAAATCAATTACGATCAAAGGATCAGAAAGAGAAAGCGTGGGCAAAGTGTCAACTAAAGCCTTA